>JAAXXL010000044.1 GCA_013334485.1 Chlorobiaceae bacterium
CATGGTTACCATCAAGCTGCCATAGATAATCGAGAGTGCACCGAATTTGCCGGGGTCATCAGCCGGATACCACTCCGTTGTGGTAAAGAATTCGCTGAAGCCACGAAGCTGAAAAAAAGGAACTGCGTCGCGGGCAACAAAGTAAAAGATGAAGAGAACTACTATAGCTACAAAAGAGGCCAACGCCAGAAGAAGAAGCTCTCCGGCTGTTTTTACAGCCTTTTGCACCGACCGTTTGCGGTCGCTTACCACAAAGGTGTTGGTGCGGGTCGGGTTACCGCCTCTCTCTTCTGCCATACCAGTCAATTTATATTGATTGTTCTTCCTTCTTCTCGAGTATTATCTGCCATCTGATTGATGACGGTCTTAATGTATAGGCTTTCCCTGTTGGAACCAATGGGAGTTGTGTTACAAGTTTGTGAACATTATTTCTCATTTATTCCATCCGGCTCCCGATTTTACTGAGGGCGTGAATGGCCCTGACAACATGGAATGATGTCAGGACCTATGACAGTTTTCAGCGGTGGTTAATCGGAAAAAAGTTTGCAGGAAGTTTACAATCCAGCAGAAGTTATCTCGCAGTTAATCGCATAACTTGAAGGCAAATGAATTGCAGCTCATCAGAAAGGTCAAAGCGTTCAATGGTACATCGTTCATGATGTGTTGAATGTTAATGGATTACTTCTGCCGGGAAAACTAAAACAACGGTTGATGTCAGCATTACATGCCTCATCATAACAAGCATCCCCATCTTGAGCCTCTGCTTGACAAAGCAACGCCGGTTACTCTTGATCAATCATCAAGGGTTCTTATCCTCAGCGACCTGCATATGGGTAATGGCGGGCGGCTTGATGAGTTTCGTCAAAATGCAGAGCTGCTCAAAACCATTCTCGGGAAATATTATCTGCCTCAAAAATACAGTCTGGTGCTCAATGGTGATATAGAGGAGCTTTTCAAGTTTTCACTGGAGAGTATCGAGAGAAAGTGGGGTGAGATGTATGACCTGTTTGTAGAGTTCAAGCAGCATGGTTTTTTTTGGAAAACATATGGAAATCATGATGTTGCACTTCTTGACAAGAAGGATTACCGGCTGGCCTCATCGCTTGTTGAAGCAGTGAAATTTCATTATGGCGAAGAGACGATTCTGCTTTTCCATGGTCACCAGGCGGCGTTGTTTCTTTGGCAGCAGTATTCAATGCTTAGTCGTGCAGTTATCTTCTTTCTCCGATACATTGCCAAGCCAGCCGGTATAAAAAATTATTCTGTTGCCTACAGCAGCCGCCAAAGGTTTGTTATTGAAAAATCAATCTATGAGTTTTCAAATCAGGCGAAGATTGTCTCCATTATCGGTCATACCCACCGTCCTTTGTTTGAATCACTCTCAAAAGCTGATTATCTGAACTACAGGATTGAGGATCTCTGTCGATCTTACTCTTCTGTTGATGATGAACGGCGTCCGGAGATCAAGAGGAAAATAGTTGAATTGAAAACAGAGATGGATGAGTGTTACAAAAAGGGTAAAGCTATCGGTCTGCGCAGCGGACTTTACAATAACATCACTATTCCCAGCGTGTTTAACTCCGGCTGTACCATAGGTAAACGCTGTATCACAGCTCTCGAAATCGAAGGGGGTTTGATAAGACTGGTTTGCTGGTACAATGGCCGGCAGACTCGTGACTTTACCAGTGAGAGAAGTAATCTGCCAATAAAGCTGGATTCGACCGGGTATTCAAGAGTTGTGCTGAATGAAGACTCTCTCGACTATGTGTTTTCACGCCTTCATCTGCTGACCTGACATTCCCCTGTTTGCTTGCCGGTGTTTCGATTTTGAATAGTTCAGGCGGGCGCCCGTTGGTGTTTGCTTTTCTATGAGATCACGAGTGAGAGGAGAGAAAAAACGACGGTTACTACAATTGCCGCAAGGATATTCATTATAAAACCGGGGAAGAGAATTCGCTTCAGTGACACATGTTCGATGCTGCCGAATGCAATCGTGCCCGCCATAGTGGCAAGCGGTGTCATGCAGGCGCTTGAAGCTGCAATCGTTATCGCGAGCAGCATCATTATCGGCGACAGTGCGGTCTGCATTGCAAGGCCGGTTGACAGGGGAGCCAGCATAAGTATGAGAGAGGTATTACTCAAAAGTTCGGACGCGAAAATGATGATGATGACCAGTAAAAACAGTCGGGCATAACTGTTTTCGAGAGTATCAACAGCATCAAGTAGAGCCGATTTCAAGCTGTGCAGGTGATAGCCATCCTGAATATTCCAGAGCATGAGAACCCCATAGAGTACCACTCCAAGGAGGAGAACGAGGGTGATACCGAAGCAGGGGAGATCTCTCATGATGATATTGACCGAAAGCCTTGCGTTGCCATTCGGCAGTTCAAGATTCGGAGCTGCCTCATTGAAGCAGTTGCACCATATACGGTTAAAAAGCTCTGTAAAAAGCCGCTCGAGGGTGTCGTATATATTTTTCAGTGAGAGCCCCATGCGGGATTCGAACTCCCTTGAGAGTCGGCTGAAAAAGATCAGGGGAGAGCCAATCAGATGGAGAACGAGAAAGATCAGATTCATACGCATTCCGTTGGCGGTTCTCTTCTGTACCGGCAGAATAAATGCAACAAGGAGAAAGAGAACGCCATAGAGCAGAAAGCAAAGGTCTATACCGTTTAATCCGAAAAGAGCAGCTCCGGGTTTGAGAAAAAATTGAAGGCCGCTCAAGGTGCTGACAAGGATGAAATTGCAGGTGATCAAGAGCATCGGTTTGCGTGGTAGCGTGAACGGGCGTTCGCTTTCTGACTCAAATAATTGTGGCGCTCGGCATGATTTTGCTGTGAAAAAAATAATTGATCGCTCCAAAAGAAGCAGAATCAGCGTTACAGGCAGGCCTGCTACCAGCCAGGATACAAATGTGACAAGGTTCCGGTTTTCAAGCTTTAATATTTCAGCAAGAGCGACGGCTAACAGGTTTTGCGGGCTGCCGGTCAGGGTGGCCATTCCTCCGGTATTTGAGCCCCAGGTGAGTGCAAGATAGAGGAGTGAAGCAACTGATCTTTTCTCATCCGCACCTTGAACAATAGACACTATCCGGTTTACGACAGGGATCATTGAGATGACGACAATGGTATGGGGTATAAAGAGTGAAAGGGTATAGGAGAGCAGGAGAACGGTACTCAACAGTGTCTTCAGATTGTTACCCGAGTAACGGAGGAAATAATCGATAACCCTTTGATGCGCTCCTCCGGATACGACTATTTCTGAAAGAAGAAATCCGCTCAGCAGTATGACCGTGTTTTGCAGCAACTCCATTGGTCTCCCCTTTTCCTTACATGATAGTACATGAAACTCCCGTGTAGTGAGATTTCACAGAATCGTTGCATGATCGTAACTGTTCCCCAACACTCATTTGTTTTCTTGTACTAATAAAGGGGGGGAAGGGGTTTATGAGGTTATGGAATGTCAACGGAAAGAGTGAGATGAAAGCAAGCAGGAAACAATATTTCAAGGCGCTGCCATTTTTACCGGGAGGCAGAGCATTGCTTTTGAGAGCACTCATGCTTCCCAATTACCTCTTGACCAGCGCCTCCGGTTTGGAGAATCTTTCCCGTGCAGAAGGTGCATTTATTTATGCCTTCAACCACAATAACTCTCTTGAAGCCCTTTTGGTGCCGGTTTTTCTCTTCTACCATCTTGGCGGCCGTACCATAAGCTTCGTTATTGATTGGATGTATGGAAAAATTCCTCTGTTGGGCACTCTCATGAACATGATTGACCCGGTCTATGTTTACAGCAAGCGATCATCGCTTTTCTGGATTGAGGCAAACAGGCCCTCTGTTTGTGATCTCAATACTGTGGAGAGGTGTACAGAGAAGCTGCTTTCGGGAAAAAGTATCGGAATTTTTCCCGAAGGAACGCGTAACAGGAATCCGGAAACACTTATCAAAGGCAAACCCGGTATTGGCCATATTGCCATGAAATCAGGTGCTGCTGTAATACCCGTCGGTATTGACTTTCACAGCAGGAAAACAAAGGGGAAAATCCCTGTTATTGGAAGAATCATCATCAGGATTGGCGCTCCTCTTCATTTTGCTCAACACTCCGAAGCTTACCAGTCAATCATCGCGGACTCCTCCTCTGCGATAAGCGGGAATCTTGAACTGCATCGTATCGCTGCCGATGTTACCTGTGAAATTATGCTTGCTTTAGCCGAACTCTCCGGCAAGCGATACAGCGTTTCATCACCCTCAAATCAGACTCGTTTGAATGAAGCAAACCTTAACCCCAAGGAGGAACGCCTATGTCCAGTATAATTGTAAGCAGGATTGAGAGTGCTCGTGATAGAGCCGGAGCACTCGAAGTTGTCAAGCAGGTTTTTTGTGATGAAAAAAACTGGATCAGCACTTCTCAGAACCAGATTCCAGATGAGCTTTCCGGGAATACAAAGTTTTCATGGTTTCTGGCCAGGATCAACGGTCAGGCTGCCGGTGTTATTCGTTTGCTCTATGACCCCTCTTTTGATCTTCCAGCAGAGTACGATGTGAAGTTTATGCCGGGTATCAATGTCGAAGAGCTGAAAAATGCAGGGAGATATGTCGAGATTGGCAGGTTCATGATTCTTGAGGAGTTTCGAAGAAATCCAAGGGTTGCGCTCCGCCTTATGAAAGCTGCGGTTGGCGAAGTTCTGGAACGTGATTACACCCATTTCATTACCGATGTTTTCGAAGGTGAGGTGCACTCACCTCTTAATTTTCATACCAGAGTACTCGGTTTTGAGATGGTCGGAAAGCATCTTTTCGGCGAACTGAACTGTAGTTCTACCCGGATTATTCTGACTCTGGACATTCTGAAGCTTTACAGCCGGATCAAGGACAGCAAGAGCAGAATTTACCAGGAGTTAACCGATGGATTGAGAGTGATTTTTGAACGCAAGGCAGCTCTGGCCCGTACAACAATTTCCTGAACGCAAAATATCGATCAGTATAGCTCCAGGCCTGTTAATTCAGGCCTTTTCATAACAGATGACAGGAGATCGTATGCTTCGACTTGATGAATTGAGATCGGCAATAAAAGGGGAGTTTTTTTTGCAGGAGGAGCTGAAAAAGCATGATGTCAAAAAAGTTGATGTTCTGGCTGACATCATCATCAGGCCGGCTGGAAAAAAAGATCTCGTAAAGCTTTTGCTCATGCTTGAGCAGTCGGGTTATCCCCATCTTGTCATCAATTCAAAGGGTCGTGTCGTGTTTCCTGATAAACGGTTTCATGGAGCTGTTATTGTTACTGATTCCACTCTTTAAGGCACCTTCTATTTATTTGTTTCGAAATTCTCTCCCGGTTCCTGCTGCTGCGGGACGAGCTGCCGATATTTCGCCTTTCCTGAGCTTGAAGATTAAACTGCTCACAACAATTAATAGAGGAGCCCTTTACTGATTGCCTGGTATTGTTTTCAGTATTGTCACACTTCCGTAACAGTTCCTTAACACTACTAATTGTAGCTTGGCTAAGCGATTAAGGAGATACTAAAGAGTTTCATTTGTTCATCATTACATCAACCAACCCAAAACAGTATGAAAAAAATAGCAATGATGGTCGGTCTTGCAGCGGCCCTCGGATTCAATAACGCACAGGCCGTAGACCTTACCTGGAAGGGTGACGTTCGTTACCGTTTTCAGTCTGATCTGCGTCACACCGATGGTACGAATGACGAGCACAGCCGTAACCGCCACCGTGCCCGTGTCCGTCTCGGTGTCTACCCGTGGATCAATGAAGAGCTTTCAGGCGGTGTTCAAATTTCAACCGGCAGTGCAACTGAAACGACTTCACGCAACGAGACGCTTGATGACCAGTTTCTTGCTGATGCGGTCTACCTGAACGAATATTATATCGATTACCATCCGATGGCTTACGGCCTTAACGGTGCTGCCAATATCATTCTCGGTAAACGGGCAGTGGCAAGTGATCTTGTTGTTGTTAACGATCTTGTCTGGGACAGCGATCTGACCTTTGAAGGATTGACCGCTCAGTATGGCAAGGAGAGTGACGGCAAGGAGAAGGATGGACTTACAGCAGTTGTCGGCTACTTCCCGATTAATGAGCGTTCATCGAGAACGGTTGTTGCAGAAAAGGATGCCTTTCTGCTTGCTGCTCAGGCCGCTTATAAAGGCGAGATCAGTGAGCTGAACTATCAGCTTGGAGCCGGCTACTACAACTATGCGAATTTCAATGTTGTAAACACGACCACCTACTCTCCGGCGTATGACTATTCTACCAAGGATTTTAACATCGTTGAGCTGTTCGGCACGGTTGGTGGTCAGATCACTGAAAAGCTCCCATGGAAGATTACCGGTCAGTATGCCTTCAATATTGCAAAACATGCTGACGCTCCCGGGATTGATGATGCAAAGCGAGACAGTTACCTTGCTGAAATCAAGATTGGTGATGCCAAGCAGGTCGGGCAGTGGTCGCTCAATGCTGACTATATAAGAATCGAAAGAGATGCCCTCACGATTCTTACCGATTCAGATCGAAATGCCGGTGCAGCAACAAATCTGGAAGGCTATAAGATAGGCGGTGTCTACCATCTTGTGCAGAATCTGACGGTTGGAGCCAACTACTTCAATTTCAAGACGATTGATGTAGCTAACATTACCAATCATCTTTTCATGGCTGATGTTGTAGTCAAGTTCTAAACAGTGTGTGTGTTGTTCTTTCTTCGTTGTGTTATGATTGCGTTCCCCTGCTCTCCGGCAGGGGGACTTTTATAGCAAGGCAGGAAAGGCGACAAAATATCCGAATCTTATTTTTTACCATTAATCTCAATTCAGGAAAACCAATGAAACTTTTCAAAAAACTACTTTTAACCGCAGCTGTATTTAGTCTGAGTGCGTCGGGCACTGCTTATGCTGCCGGAAAAATTGTTATTGACGGTTCGACCACCGTTGGACCAATCGCCAAGGCATTTGCCGGTTACTTTACCAAAACCACCGGTATACAGGTTGTGGTGAGTGAGTCCGGTTCAGGCAATGGCGCAAAAAGTCTGATCAACAAAACCTGCGATATCGCAACCATGTCAAGAGAGATGAAAGACAAGGAGATTGCCGCAGCAAAAGCAAAGGGTGTCAACCCTGTTGAGCACGTCGTTGCTCTTGACGGCCTCTCAATTGTTGTTCACCCGAGCAACCGCGTCAATGCGCTTACCAAAGCACAGATCCGTGGAATCTACATGGGTAAATATACCAACTGGAACCAGGTTGGCGGACCGAACGCCGCAATCGTGATTATCCAGCGCGAATCAAACAGCGGTACGGCTGACTCCTTCAAGGAGCTGGTGATGGGCAAGGATAACCCGATTTCAAAAAGAGCTGAAACCCAGTCAAGCAACGGTTCAATCAAGAGCCGTGTTGCCTCCACACCTGCAGCAATCAGCTATATCGGCCTTGGTTTTGTAGACAGTTCGGTAAAGTCGGTTCTGGTTGACGGTGTTGATGCTGATGTACGCACAGTCAAAAACGGCACCTACCCGATTCACCGCCCGCTCTTCATGTACACCAACGGTCAGCCAACCGGTGCTGTCAAGCAGTTCATTGACCTGGCAAAAACCGAAGAGGGCAAACGCCTGATCAGCGAATCAGGTTTTGTTAACATTCACTGAGCTTTGGCGTAACGCGCCTCTTGCTCCTGATGCATTATCTATCCACAAAAAGCCGTTCCTCCAAAGAACGGCTTTTTGTGATTAACGGGAACTTGAAAACAGTTTTGACCGCTTCTCAGAAAAGCTTTTTAGAGACCATGAGTGGCTCATCTGTTATTCCGGCCTGCTTTGTTTGAGTTATTATAGCCTTATCATTTCCATATAATAGTTTCTCCAGTGATGAATCGATATTCATTTTGCCCTGTATGCCGTCAACTGCTTGAGTGGGCTGAGATTGATGGACGTGCGCGGAAAATATGCAACTCATGTTCATGGGTGCATTACATCAATCCGATTCCTGCTGTTCTTGCTTATGTTGTCAACAGAAATGAGGAACTTCTTGTAGTCAGGAGGGCGCATGAACCTGCATTCAATGAATGGGCTCTTCCGGGAGGATTTCTTGAAGCTGGAGAGGAGGCCTCTGATGGATGCTTGAGAGAACTTATGGAGGAGACATCACTTGCCGGGAAAATTGATCGGCTTGTCGGAGTTTATCACCGGAATGTGGAAAAGTATGGCTCGGTGCTTGTTATTGCCTACAGCGTGGTTGTTGAGGATGATACGCTCTCACTTAATCATGAGCTCTCCGAAGGTGCCTTTTATCCGCAGGAGCTTATTCCGGAGGTGCGTATTCCGCTGCACCTGCAGATTATCCATGATGCAGCATTATTCGAATTAGTTTCATGAATCGGGCTTTATGCTTTTTCCCCTTCAAACTTGTATCCAATCCCGCGGAGTGTTTTAATCAGATTCCCTTTATCGCCAAGCTTCTCTCTGAGCCTGGTAATATGGGTGTCGATAGTTCGTGTATTTATGTTTTTGTCGACATCCCAGACATCGCTGAGGAGCGTTTCACGCGACTGAGCCTCACCTTTTCTTTTGAGCAGTGCAACGAGCAGTTTGAACTCCATGAGGGTCAACTCCAGTTCACGCCCGTCCGCAGTAACTCTGTGCCGGGTAAGATCAATCGCTATACCCTCGCCATTCAGGATTTCCTGGACTTTAGTGGACTTTCTATCCCTTTTAAGTACAGCCCGTATTCGCAGGTTCAGCTCACGCGGGCTGAACGGCTTGACGACGTAGTCATCTATACCGAGTTCAAAACCGAGGATTCTGTCGATCTCTTCACCTTTCGCTGAGAGCATGATAATTGGAATGTAGCGGTATAGCTGATTCTGTTTGATTTTCTGGCAGAGTTCAAATCCATTCATTCCCGGCAGCATAATGTCAAGCAGAATAAGGTCATAACTTTTTCGGGAAAGCTGCTCAAATGCGTTCTCCCCGCTTTCAGCAAGATTACAGGTATATCCAGCACGCTCAAGATTGAATTCCAGCAGCTTTGAGAGATTCCGGTCATCTTCAACAACAAGAAGCAGTGGATTCGACATAGCGTTCGTTTTTAAAAGTTATCACATCAAAATCGTTATGAATATCAGAGCGTTACATCACACTGGGCTTCCGTCAACACATAGGGGTGGGTGCGTAGCTGGCGGTGACGCTTCTCTGTTTCGCATTGTTTACAATTCCTCAACCAGCCCTTAATAATTCCGTAACAACTCCTTAATATGGAGTAGCGTACCTTGAATCAAATGAGTTTTTTATGCATAAAAAACACGATCATGGTACAAAGCAAAGTGAAATGGTTTGATACTCGAAAAGGATTTGGTTTCATTCTTAATCCGAATGGAGGTGAAGACATTTTTGTTCACTTCTCAAACATTGTTTCAGAGGAGAAATTCAAGTTTCTGAACCAGGATGCAGCCGTGGATTTTGAACTTGAGGCCCGAGGCAATAAGCTTCAGGCAATGCATGTTCGAGAAGCGCAGTTGTAGATTCGTCAATTTTCGAGTTTTATCGCCGGACCTTTCAGATCGACTTTGTCTTGTATTTCTTTGAGATCTTTTTCAGGGTGGATCGGCTTAAAATTCGTGCTTGACTGTTTACTGCCGGTTCATCACCTTCAACCATAGAGTAGGTGCCGTCGCTGCACATCATCCACGCCTTGACATTGTCGCTCATGATCAGGTCAAGGTCTGATTTAACCCTGCTGATGCAAGTGTTATCAAACACAGGGAAGAGTGTTTCAATTCTCTCGTCGAGGTTTCTTGGCATAATATCAGCACTGCCGAGATAGAGTTTCGGGTCGCCTCCGTTGTGGAAGTAGTAGGCCCGGCTGTGCTCAAGAAATCGACCGATGACGCTAATCACCCTTATGTTTTCACTTACACCCGGAATTCCGGGTTTCAGGCAGCAGATGCCCCTGATAATCAGATCGATTTTCACCCCTTTTCGTGAGGCTTTATAGAGAGCCCTGATGGTTTTCGGGTCCACAAGGGCATTCATTTTCATGATTATGTGGCCATTATTTGATTTTTTGCTCCATTCAGATTCCCTTTCAACCATTTCAATGATTCTCTTTCTCGTGTTGAATGGTGAAACAAGCAGCTCTTTGTATTCAGTATGTTTTGAATATCCGGTCAGGGCATTGAAGAGTTCGGCTACATCGTTTGCAAGCTGATCATTCGAAGTAAAGAGGCTGTAATCGGTATAGATTTTTCCCGTCGCCGGATTGTAATTGCCTGTACCGAGATGCAGATATTGTTGCAGTTGCTGCTGCTCCCTGCGCACGATCATGGTCAGTTTTGCATGGGTTTTAAGCCCCGGGAGGCCATAACATACATGAACACCAACATCTTCAAGCGCACGTGCCCATACAATGTTGTTCTCTTCATCAAATCTTGCCTTGAGTTCAACCAGTACAGCCACTTGCTTTCCGGCTTCAGCCGCCCTCATCAGGGCATTGACAATCGGAGATTTGCTTCCAACCCGATAAAGCGTCTGTTTGATCGAAAGCACATCAGGATCAGTTGCCGCCTTTGAGATGAAGTCGACTACAGGCTGAAATGAGTTGTATGGATGGTAGAGTAACTGATCTTTTGCTCGTATTGCATGGAACATATTCTGCCCGAACTCCTCTTCGATAGGGTTATCAGGCACAAATGGATCGTCTTTCAGTTCAGGACGCTCTATTTTCAGAAGATCAATAAGAGCACTGAGCCCAAGCACCCCCTCTATTTCATAGACACTTCTTTCTGTGACATCAAGGTTATTCATCAGTACTCTCTTTACAGAAAGCGGCATCTCCGGGGTGATGTCAAGACGCACAACCTTACCATAGCGTCTTGACAGAATGCCCTGCTCTATGCTCTCAAGAAGATCTCCGGCTTCATCCTCCTCTATTTCGATATCGGCATCCCTGATCACTCTGAAAATATGGGATGTAATGATCCGCATTTTTGGAAAAAGTTCGGCAAGATTATTTTCAATGAGGTCTTCAAGCCATATGAATCGTATGGTGGAATGGTTCGCAGCGCCAGCAGGAAAGCCTTCGATAGTATTGAGCTGTATAAGACGGGGTAAAATTGTCGGAACTTTTACTCGCGCAAACTTCCGGGTGAGAGTGCTCTCATCTTCAAGCTCAATGGCAAGATTAAGTGAAAGATTCGACATGAAAGGGAATGGATGCCCTGTATCGAATGCGAGTGGGGTCAGTACAGGAAAAATCTCCCAGCGGAACCATGTTTGGAGTGAATTTTTCTGTGCTTCCGGAAGTTCACAAAAGCGATAGATCTCTATTCCTTCATGCCGCATCGCCGGCAGCAGGTCATTATATAAGCACTCATTTCGCTGTTTGAGCTGGAGCAGCACCATGTTACGGATTTTCTCAAGCTGTTCGGCTGGAGTATAGCCGTCGATGGTTCGGTCCTGAATGCCCGCATCATACTGTCCTTCGATACCTGCAACCCGGATCATGAAATATTCATCAAGATTCGAACTGAATATGGATATGAATTTTACCCGTTCAAGAAGCGGATGGAGCCCCGGTCGGAGAGCTTCCTCAAGTACCCTCTGATTAAAAAAGATCCAGCTCAGCTCTCTATTGACATAATATCCGGGATCAAATAAATCCGGAGTTGCGGGTTTGGCTTCGTTCTCAGGGATCAACATAATATTAAGCGGTTCTCATTTGCCTTGACTATTCTGCGTATGGATGGGTGGGAATGGTTTTTTTTTCAGTCCTGCGATCAGTATGATTTTTTTTGCAATATCGGTATTGTCGTATAAACCGTTGAAAAGTTCAGAGCCCCGCCCTTTTGCGAAAACTTCTACTGGAACAGCAGTATGAGCGTTACTTGACCATCCGATTCCTGCTCTCAGGTTCAGCATTCCGGTTACGGCTGACGTGAAGCTGTCCGTTGATCCCTGTTTCATGGTTGTTATGTATGCCTCTTCAAGGGTTTTGTGGTTTGCCGGAGTGAGGGCAAGCGTTGAGTCGGCATCCTTCATGCTGATGCCGTAATAGACACTGACACTGTCGATTGCCATCGGAAAGGTAACGGTGCTACTTTTTTTCCATGATGAGACTTTTTCGGAAAACCTCTGCTGTGAGATTTTCTGTCGGCGCAGCAGGCTGAGACGGGTGTCGTAACCATTTGCTCTGTTGCCGAGCGAAAGACCTCCGCATTCATGATCGGCGGTAACAATAATCAGGGTCTCTTTCGGGTGAGAATGGTAAAATGCAAGTGCTTCAGCAATGGCATTATCGAATGCTATTACATCATAAGCCGCAGCGGCGGCATCGTTGGTATGGCATGCCCAGTCGATCTTGCCACCCTCAATCATCATAAAAAACCCTGCCGGATTATCGAGCAACCGGATCCCCTCTCTTGTGAATTCAGTAAGGGCCAGATGTTCGGGGTTCCGGTCTATGGCATGCTCCATGGCGGCTTTTGCATCAAATCCGGTGTATGCCCAGCAGCGCTTTCCCGGTTGTACCTTCGTCAACTCTTTGCGGTTACGGGTAATGACATAATCAGCCGACTGCATGAGATCGTCAATATCTCCCTTGAAGGCAGTGGCTTTTTGACGGTTTTCCCCGAAATTACCTTCGGCGTAGCCGCCTCCGAAATAGTCAAATCCGCTGGAAGCCATTTGCACGGCAATGTCATAACTGTTGGAGCGTGACGGGGTGTGGGCATAAAAGCATGCCGGAGTTGCGTCGTTAATGCCTACGCTTGAAACAATTCCGGTTTTCATTCCCTTTGCTTTAGCCATTTCAGCTATGGTCACAAGCGTATCGAGATGATTGCCAGCCATGGAAATGGTACCAAAAGTTGTTTTCCTGCCGGTTGCAAGAGCAGTTGATGCAGCTCCGGAATCGGTGATATAACGGTTTTCGGCATGTGTGGTGGCCATTCCTAACACCGGAAATGAGGTCATTTTCAGAGAGTGGCCATTCTCAAGTACTGCATCTGCGAGTTTTATCTGTGCAGGCCCCATTCCGTCTCCGATAAAGAGAAACAGATAGCGGGCGGAACCAGTCAGAGTGTTCCGGAGCGGGGGAGTGCCCGTTTTTTCCTTCGAAAAGGCGGAGATTGAGACAATCAAGGATGCAAGCAGCAACGAACTCAGCGTTATCACCAAATAGTGCCTTCTCCTTGATGGCTTGTTCATAAGATCAGAATGGGTTTGGATAAATTGCAGCAGGAAAGGTACGGAAACCGCTTGTAATGAATTGTTAACGGTTTGTTAAATCTCATTTTGATTTCAGCCTGAAAACAACCTCCGTGCTTTTGTACATGAGGGCGCTTCTATTTATTGTCTTGAGAAGCCTGAGAGGCTGCGTTACAGCATTGTAAATTTTTGACAGAGACAGGGCGTTACGATAATGAAGAGAGAACTCTTGCTCCCGAACTGAAGGCGTAACCGGCAAATGCAACGATTACCTTGTTTTAATGGTATATTTGAGACATACACCATAAACCTGCACTCATGAAAATCGGTATTTTATGTCATCCAACTTACGGCGGCAGCGGTGCAATCGCTGCAGAGCTGGGCAAGGCGCTTGCTGCAAGGGGCCACACAATTCATTTTTTCAGCCAGTCGCTCCCGTTCAGGCTCGGTACCTTTTCAAAGAATATCTTCTACCATGAGGTTGAAGAGATGCACTACCCGCTTTTCGAGAACTCTTTCTACCCTCTGGCTCTTGCTTCGAAAATTGCACAGGTTGCCCGGTTTGAAAATCTGGATGTAGTGCATGCCCATTACGCCATTCCCCATGCAATGAGTGCCATGCTTGCCCGCCAGATGCTTGAGGACAAATGCAGCAGTTCGAAATGTTTCAGGCTTGCAACCACACTTCACGGCACCGATATCACTGTTGTCGGCGCTGGCCGGGGTATGGCGGATGTTGTGCGTCTTGCCATCAACAAGTCTGACGGGGTGACGGCTGTTTCAGGCTACCTGAGAGATAAGACCGTCAGGATGTTCAGCCCGAAGCGGGAGGTGACCGTTATTTCCAATTTTGTTGATACCTCATATTTCTTCCGTTCGCCCGTACCGGAGCTTCGCGAACAGCTTGGTATCGGGGATGAGAAGATTGTTATCCATATATCCAATTTCAGACCGGTGAAATGCATCGGTGATATTATCCGGATTTTTCATGGAGTGAGCCGTCAGATTGATGCAACGCTGCTGCTTGTCGGTGACGGTCCGGAACGCAGCGGTGCTGAAGATCTCGTGAGGCAATTGGAGCTTAACGACAGGGTTCGCTTTCTCGGCAAGCTGGACGATATTGTGCCGCTGCTCTCCATGGCTGATCTCATGCTCATGCCGAGCAATGCTGAATCATTCGGCCTTGCGGCTCTTGAAGCCATGGCTTGCGGTGTTCCTGTTGTGGCAACAATGGCCGGGGGTTTTCCGGAGTTTATTGTGCCGGGGAAACATGGCTACCTGCTTCCTCCGGGAGATATAGAGGCAATGACGGAAAAATCGCTGCTGCTGCTTACTGACACTGATCACTGGCGTGCCTGCTCCGAAGCATCTGTTCAGCAGGCAAAGCGGTACGAAACCGCTCGGCTTGTTGAGGAGTATGAGAGGTATTATATCAAGCTGGTCGAGGGGACCCCGCTATAAATTTGTTCCGCGACATGATGGCATCGTTGGGTGGTGCTCGCAATCCTCATGTACTGGGTGTACATTCCGGTTGCTGCGCTCCATTCGCCTTACACTCAAACGCAAAAAAAGCCCCGACGATTCGAGGCTTTTTTGCGTTTGTAATCTGATTTTATCAGTAGCGCTTGGTTGAGAGCAGCACCGAACGGTATTTTTCAAGGTTTTCAAGAACCTCACCGGTGCCTCTTGCAACAGCAGTCAGCGGGTCCTCGCTGATATGGACGGCAAGTTTTGTCTCTTCGTTGATTTTTTTGTCAAGTCCCTTGATAAGTGCTCCGCCGCCTGCCAGAAAGAGACCGCGATCAAGGATGTCAGCCGAGAGTTCCGGTTTGGTGACCTCAAGGCTTTTTTTAATTGAGGTGATGATCTGGTTGATCGGGGTGGCGATGGCCTCCCTGATGGTCGATGAGTTGACCTCGCGCTCTTCCGGAAGTGCGGTGACCAGATTTCTTCCCCTGACGTTCATCGTCAACTCTTTTTCGAGTTTGTAGGCTGAAGCAATCTTTATTTTGACATCTTCGGCTGTGCGTTCACCGATGGCAAGGTTGTATGTCTTGCGGAAGTGACGGACGATTGAGTTGGTGATATCGGTTCCTGCCACCCGCAGTGACTCTCCGGATGCAATACCTCCGAGTGAAATAACGGCGATTTCAGTTGTTCCGCCACCGATATCTACAATCATGTTGCCCATGGGCTCCTTGACGTCAAGACCGATACCGATTGCTGCGGCCATAGGTTCTGCTACAAGATAGACCTCTTTGGCGCCCACATGTTCTGCCGAGTCGCGTACGGCTCTTTTTTCGACTTCGGTGATGCCAGAGGGGATACCGATAACCATGCGGCGGATGCCGAATGAAAACTGGCTTTTTGTTTTATTGATCAACCCTTTGATCAGCTCTTCGGTCGCTTCGTAGTCGGCAATGACTCCATTGGCAAGCGGACGGATCGTGACAATTCCGGGATGGGTTTTCTCGTGCATGAGAAGGGCTTCCTGCCCTATGGCTACAACCTTTCCTGTATTGCGCTCACGGGCAACAATTGATGGCTCGTTTAAAACAACGCCTTTATCGCGAATAAAAATCAAGGTATTTGCTGTTCCGAGATCAATGGCGATATCTCTGAACAGACTGCTGAAAAAGCTCATGTTATCCTGATTGTAAAAGTGGGATCTTAGTGGCTTGGATGTGTGTATGCTTTTGCTTGTTCCAAGGTTTCAACTGAACTCTTAAGGTAGTTAATGGAACTTTTTTTTCAAATTGAAAGAGCCTATTAATGATGCTTTTTTCCGTGTTTTTTTACTTGCGCTGCCTTTCTGATGCAGGGTTTCTATAAATACGGTTATTGAGTACATTAAGCATATTGAAATTCCTGATAGAGTAAAACTATAAATTTCTGAGAAGTGCTGCCCATATACCGTTTTGCTGAAGAGCGATCAGCCCTGAAAAAACAGTTGACACGGAGCGTTGCTTTTGCTCCTGCTGTTCAGTCTGCTGTTGATGAGATCCTGCAGAATGTCCTTCACCATGGAGATTTTGCGGTACTTGATTATACCGAAAAGTTTCAGGGGGTGCGACTTTCTGAAATGAAAGTTTCTCCCGACGCAATAGAAAAGGCGTACCGGCAGGCAGATCCCGGATTTGTTGACGTGCTCAAAGAGGCCTACAGCAACATTCTCCGTTTTCATGAGCATGAGGTGGAGAAAAGTTTTTTTTACGAGAGTGAGGGAGGCGTTATTCTCGGTCAGCGGGTGACCGCTATGGAAAAGGCACTGCTCTATGTACCGGGAGGTAAAGCCTCCTACCCCTCTTCGCTGCTTATGAATGCGGCCCCGGCCAAAGTTGCCGGAGTGAAGGAGATGTTCATAACCACGCCCTGTGATGCTTCGGGAGAGGTGAACGAGCATATTCTCGCTGCAGCGGCGGTTGCGGGCATTGATTCGGTTTACAAGCTTGGCGGTGCACAGGCAGTAGCAGCGTTTGCCTATGGCACCGAAACCGTGCCGAAGGTTGATATTATTACCGGTCCGGGCAATAAATATGTTGCGCTGGCCAAAAAACAGGTGTTCGGTCATGTTGCCATCGACAGTATAGCCGGTCCTTCTGAAGTGGTTATTATTGCTGATGAATCGGCCAATCCCGAATTTATTGTGCTTGACATGTTTGCCCAGGCTGAGCATGACCCTGATGCTTCAGCGGTTTTGATTACACCCTCTGAAGCTCTGGCTGAGGCCGTACGCAAATGTGCAGAAGAGACTCTTCCTTCAATGCTCCGCAAGGATATCATAGCTTCCGCCCTGAAAGAGAATGGCGCTATTGTGATTGTTTGCTCGCTTGAAGAGGCCTGTTCGGTTTCGGACATGATTGCTCCGGAACATCTTGAGCTGCACGTAGAGCACCCCTGGGAGATTCTTCCTTCTCTTCATCATGCAGGCGCAATTTTTATGGGAGGATACTCCTGCGAAACGGTTGGCGATTACTATGCCGGGCCGAACCATACCCTGCCGACCAATGGTACTGCCCGGTTTTTCTCACCGCTCTCGGTGCGCGACTTTATCAAGCACACTTCAATTATTGCCTACTCCAGGCAGCAGTTGCAGGGGTGTGGAGAGAAAATTGCCGCTTTTGCCGATCATGAGGGGTTACAGGCCCATGCCGAGGCTGTCCGGGCAAGATTGAGATCGTTATGAGAGCTTCTGATTTTGATTACGAACTGCCTGAAGAGAAAATCGCCTGTTATCCGCCCGAAGAGCGAGGTTCAACCCGTTTACTGGTTGTTGAACGGGCATCAGGATCTCTCCGGCATGCATGGTATGCCGCTCTTGATGAATTTCTCGGACCCGGCGACCTGCTGGTTCTGAACAACACAAAGGTTGTACGCGCTCGCCTTCATGCCGTGAAAGAGACCGGCGCAAAAATTGAGCTGATGCTGCTTGAAAAACACCAGACTGATCAGGAGCTTGTGCTTTATCGCGGAAAGCTGAAAAAAGGAGATATACTGCTTGCGCATGGTGAGAAGTTGCTGGTTTCGGATATTGTTGATCACGGAATTGCCCGTATCATGCTTCAGGGGAGTGGCGAAAATGGATCAATCCGGGAGTTTTTTGAGCGTTTCGGCGGAGTTCCTATTCCACCCTATCTCAAGCGGGATGCTGAAGAGGTGGACAGGGAACGATATCAGACCGTATTTGCCGAGCTTCCCGGTTCGGTTGCTGCTCCTACGGCATCATTGAACATAACGCCGGAGCTTCTTGAGAACATTCGATTGAAAGGCGTTGATGTTGCCTCGGTTACCCTGCATGTTGGCCTTGGTACCTTTCTTCCCATCAGGGTTGAGTCGCTGGAGGAGCACGTCATGCACAGGGAGTACTACTCGATTCCTGCGGAGAGCGTTGAAAAGATCCGGAGGGTGAAGAGGGCCGGAGGCAGGGTGGTTGCTGTAGGGACTACGGTAACAAGGGCGCTTGAACATGCTGCAGGGAAGATTAGCGATGGTTCATCCTCCGGGGGAGATGAGCCCCTGACCGGAGAGGCTGATATCTTTATTTTTCCTGGCTACAGCTTTCAGGTTATCAATGCTCTGTTGACCAACTTTCATGCACCCCGCTCTACCGTTTTGATGCTCACGGCTGCATTTGCCGGTACGGAGCATCTTCAGCGGGCATATCATGCAGCGCTTGAAGAGGGCTATTTTTTTCTCAGTTATGGTGACAGTATGCTGATTGTCTGACTGGCACCGCTATTTATTTTTCTGAAACGCTCCGTTTTTCCTTGCTTGCATTAAGAAACAAGCTTAATCTGCTTTTCCGGCTTAAGAATTTCGGTGTCCGGAGGGTCGGAGAGTGACGGTTGTATTGTTTTTAAATTACCGGTATGGTATTTTAATAACTTTGCCTATTGCCCGTTCTCAAGTGCGGTTGCCCTGCCTTTTTTGCTTGAAGTCTATCAGTTTCTCACACACATAACATCAGGAGATTGACCTTATGAGTCTTGTTGTACAATATCGTGCCCATACCGAAGAGAGAGCGAAGCTCGGTATTCCTCCACTGCCGTTGACTGCGGAACAGACCCGTTCGCTTGTTGCTCTTTTGCAGCAGAATCCCCTGCACGAGAAGGAGTATCTGCTTGAGTTGTTTCTTGAACATGTCAGCCCCGGAGTAGATGATGCCGCACTTGAAAAAGCGGCTTTTCTTGACGGCCTTGTCAAGGGGGATCTCTCTTGTGGTGTTATCGACAGTGTTGAGGCTGTAAAGATTCTTGGTACCATGCTTGGCGGTTACAATGTCAAGCCGCTTATTGACGCGCTTAGCAACACCAATCCGGCAATTTGCGCAGAGGCTGCCGAGATGCTGAAAAAGACCCTGCTGGTATACGATGCCTTTGATGATGTTGTCAGTCAGTCCAAAACCAATAACTATGCACGCGAAGTGCTTGAATCCTGGGCTGAAGGGGAGTGGTTTGCCGCCAGACCTCCAGTTGCAGAAAAAATAACACTAACGGTGTACAAGGTTCCGGGTGAAACCAACACTGATGACCTCTCTCCGGCAAGTGAAGCCTTTACCCGCAGCGATATTCCGCTTCATGCGCTCTGTATGCTCGGTTCCAAAATGACCGATCCCATCGGCACCATTGCACAACTGAAAACGAAGGGGCACCCTCTTGCCTATGTCGGTGATGTTGTCGGTACCGGTTCGAGCCGCAAATCCGGCATCAACTCTGTCCAGTGGCATATGGGTACCGATATTCCCGCAGTGCCGAACAAGCGGACAGGCGGTGTTGTGATCGGAGGAATTATTGCGCCTATCTTTTTTAATACTGCCGAGGACTCCGGTGCATTACCGATCCAGGCGGACGTGTCGGCCATGGAGACCGGAGATGTCATTGATCTCTATCCCTTGGCCGGTAAAATCGAGAAGAACGGGGAGGTTATTGCCCGTTTCGAACTGACACCAAACACGCTTGCTGACGAGGTGCGTGCCGGCGGACGTATCCCGTTGATTATCGGCAGAAACCTGACCAGAAAAGCGAGAAAGACACTTGGTCTCGGCGAGGAGAGTCTCTTCAAGCGCCCTGAACAGCCTGCAGACTCAGGTAAAGGCTACACACTGGCCCAGAAAATGATCGGCAAAGCCTGTGGAGTTCCGGGTGTGCGTCCGGGCATGTATGTTGAAGCTGAAACCCTGACGGTCGGTTCACAGGATACAACCGGAGCCATGACCCGTGATGAGGTAAAAGAGTTTGCGGCATTGAGCTTCAGCGCTGATCTTCTCATGCAGAGCTTCTGCCATACCTCCGCTTATCCGAAGCCTTCAGATATTACCCTTCACAGAAGCCTCCCGTTCTTTATCATGAGCAGAGGCGGAGTTTCGCTTAAACCGGGTGACGGTGTTATTCATACCTGGCTGAACCGTATGGTACTGCCTGATACGCTTGGAACCGGTGCCGATTCCCATACCCGTTTTCCTATCGGAATCTCTTTCCCCGGCGGTTCGGGTCTTGTGGCATTTGCCGGTGTTACCGGAACCATGCCGCTCAATGTGCCCGAGTCGGTGCTTGTTCGCTTTACCGGTGAACTCCAGAATGGAATAACCTTGAGAGATCTTGTCAATGCTATTCCTTATGTTGCCATAAAGAAAGGGTTGCTGACGGTTGAGAAGAAGGGTAAAAAGAACGTTTTTGCCGGACGTATCCTTGAAATTGAAGGGTTACCGGATCTCAAGGTCGAGCAGGCTTTCGAACTAAGTGACGCTTCTGCTGAACGGAGTGCGGCTGCCTGTACGGTTCGTCTTGACAAGGCGCCGGTCATTGAGTATCTCAGTTCGAACATTGAACTGCTTGAGCAGATGATCAAGGAGGGATATGGTGATGCTGAGACCCTGCGCCGCCGTATCGGCAAAATGAAGGAGTGGCTGAAGAATCCAGTGCTTCTTGCGCCGGACGGCGATGCTGAGTATGCAGAGGTGATTGAAATCGATATGAGTAAAATTACCGAACCGATTCTTGCTTGCCCGAACGATCCTGATGATGTCATGACGCTCAGCGAAGTGCTTCGTGATGAAAACAGACCCAAGGTTATTGATGAGGTGTTTGTCGGCAGTTGTATGACCAACATTGGTCATTTCCGTGCACTTGGTGAGGTTTTCAGAGGAAAAGGGGTCTCTGCAGCAAAGCTGTGGATTGTTCCACCTACGAAGATGGATATGAAAAAACTGGTCGAAGAGGGCTATTACTCCATTTTCGGTGCAGCCGGAGCCCGTATCGAGATTCCGGGATGCTCACTCTGCATGGGTAATCAGGCAAGGGTCGCTGATAATGCGGTTGTCTTTTCTACCAGTACCAGAAACTTTGATAACAGAATGGGGACTGGTGCACAGGTTTATCTCGGTTCGGCTGAACTTGCTGCTGTTTGTGCGCTTCTTGGTCATCTGCCGAACAAGGATGAGTATCTTGAGATTTTCAGCAGGCATCTTTCCGGTTCAAAAGCAGAGAACATTTATCGTTATCTGAACTTCGACAAGCTGGAAAAAGCAGAATTGGAGTTGCTTGTTGACTAAAAAAAACATTTATTATGGCGGGATATGGAAAATTTTGCATATTCCGCCATACAGTGGGCTTTTGAAAACTCGCTGTTTTTTTTTAATATTCGTGAGCTGAAGAAGCTGTCAATTATCAAACAACAAAACAACAATCCAGCAATGAAAAAACTTTTCATTTTCTTATTCCTTGCAAGCACAGTTTCATTTGTCGGCTGCGCTAAAAAAGCAGAAGCTCCTGTAGAAGCACCTGCAGCAGAAGCAGCACCTGCAGCACCTGCAGCAGAGGCAGCACCAGCAGCACCTGCAGCAGAAGCAGCACCTGCAGCACCTGCAGCAGAGGCAGCACCAGCAGCACCTGCAGCAAAATAAGTTTCCGCTAACCCGGTTTCTTATCAAAAAGAGACAGAATGAAAGTTCTGTCTCTTTTTTTTTGTCTCTCCGGAAACGGATCTGCTTTTCCCGGATTCAGTTTTTTTTCGGGACCCTGGGGCAAAAAAAAAAAGACACAGCCGGCTGACTGTGTCTTTTTTTCTTTTTTTTGCTGAGGAGCCAGGACTCGAACCTGGAATTGCCTGATACAGAATCAGGTGCCTTACCAATTTGGCCACTCCTCAGTAGCGATGTG
>JAAXXL010000098.1 GCA_013334485.1 Chlorobiaceae bacterium
CTCTTCCGATCTTGCTCTTCCGATCTCTGCCGGGTCCTGGCTGAGCATGCGAAGGCTGGCGTCCTGTAAAAACTACATCTACCGCATCTTGCTTACCCTTCTGGCTTCGAGGCATCGGCATGGGGACGGCTCTTGACTCTCCCGCCCGCATAGGCCGGAATCCGCAGACCGGCAAAGAAATTAAAATAGCTGCCAAAACCAACGGTAAATTCACACCGGGAAAAGCTCTCAAGAATCTTAACCCAAAGCCTGTCAAAGCTGCACCGAAAGCAAAAACAAAGGCTAAAAAATAGAACCAAAGACCTCTACCCTAGGTATCTCCCGGTGATCGAGGCCTAGGGTGTATATGATGCGACCAAACTGGATGTCTTCCAACGTCCACATATCATATTTGTCTTCAGCTCAATTCGCCTTTCAGCAGGCATAGATTTGCCATGGCAAGCCTCGGTCTGTGAACATACCCTACGGTTTACCTGAGCATTTTGTCTTTGATCGTGGCCAACCATCATACCCGAAGTGGAGCACTTCTCTTCAGCAATCCGGACGCTCTGTGCATGGCTCGCGAGGTCCCGGCAATTTTGCTTTCCGTCCACCTGCCAACTCTCCATCAATAAGCGATTTAATGTCAGGATATGGGTATATGGTAACGGCGCCATGTTCAGCTAAACATCCTGAATCGATTGACGGTCCATATACACTATAGTTTACTCTCCCCAGTAATCTCAGCAAAACACCTTGCTCCGCCCGATGATGTGCAGTGTGTGTAATCCTTCTCAGCAAAATCCAGGCCCTTGCTCTTTTTACATCAAAAAAAGACACCTCAACTTCCCACCAGGCTTTGTCCTTTTCCTTAAGAATGGCTAGTCGTTTTCCACTATCTTCCGCATATCGCATTATAAACTCGATTCGAGTTTCCGGATTAGGCAAGGGAGGTGCTCCAACATCAACGCCGAGCATATTGCAAAACCACCTGTTTTCGCTCAAACACTGATGCACCATGTGTTCGAGGGCATTTCTGTCTCTTTTATCCAACGGATGAGGGCGAATTGAAAGATCTTCATCCATGAACGTGCACCAAACACTGAGAATTTTGAGTCGTTCCGTATCATAGGTGTCGATGAGAAAATCATATTCCATCATTTCCTCCTTGTCTGGACTTGATTGGATGTGACACAAAAGGCAATGCCTTGATGATTGTCATCAACTGATGTAAGGCATAGCGTTCAACTGTATCCGGTTTTGTCTCTCAGGCCGCGCATAATACCCCAGCAGAATGCCATTGATATCACGAACACCAACGATAACAGTTACCTTCTCATGATTTTTGTCTGGATCCAGATATACCTCATTCTCACCTTTTTGGAGTCGTTCATGAGCTTCGGTAATTTGTTTTGCTGAAATTGGATTATGGCAGTCGAATATTGATTTCCCGATTAAATCTGAATAGCCACGTTCTTCATAATAGCGAACCTTGGCAGATCGATTTAAATATTGGATGATGTGGCCGTTATCAACAAACACGATAGGACTTTTGACACTGTCAAGAATCGCTTGGTAAGTATCTTGATCCATAAGGACCTCATTGACCGACAATGGATGAGAACAACAACGCCTTCTTAGTGGAAAATCAATTACATCATGCTAAAGGAGGTGGTGGAGGTGGTAACTCTCCTCGCTTTAATGCCTCGCGAGCCGCTTTAACCGGAATGCCTGCCTCGCAGGGCACCCCTACTTGGCACAATCCACATCCATACCCTGCAAATTTGTAAGTTTCCTTGACATAATCACGAGACAGGACAAGATGCTGGCGGCACTTTTCCTTGTCATGGCCGGACTGGGTTATGGCACGAGCCGGGCAACGGTCAATACATTTCCCACAGGTTCCATCGGCATAGAAGAGACAATAGTCGTGATGTCCGGCGTAGAGGCGCGGGGTTGGCTCAAGTGATATCTTAGCAACTACGGACCCGACACGCATCGCTTTTCCCTTGGCGGTAATAAGGCCGTCACAGAGGCCGAATGTTCCAAGTCCGGCCGCATAGGCGGCGTGACGCTCAGACCAAGACGATGCATAGGAAAAACGTTGCGATTTGACGATAGTCCAATTGGGAGCAAGCATCGGGGCTATCGCGGGATGTCCTACTTTTGCAAGATGCCCGGCGACGTATTTTCTCAAGGCGACGTTAAATTCTTCACCATATACCCTGATTCTGGCCCATTCCTCGGCAGGAAATTTGCTTGCCTTCCGGTTGGCCAAACGCACCATCTTACGTTGAGGTAGAATCCACGAAATAACGGTGAGTTGATCAGCGCTTACATTTTCTGAGCTATGATGCTGATTGAAAACTTCCCAAGGTGTCCAGTGGAAAGGGCCGATATACTCCTTGTACTGTTGCCAGATCGGGTCGGAACCTGACGAAAATCCAACCAACGCTGACTCCCAAGCAGGCTCACCAGATTTGTCTTGCATAGTGTTAAGCGGTGATTCAGCAATGAACTGCTGAATTAAATCAGCAACATATGGGTTTGAAACAGTTGGGTCTTCATCCATTTGACATTCCTCCTGTGTAGGAACAATCAATTAATTTGCCACCGTTTTCTTTGAGAATAGATTTGGAATTATCCCTTTCATCTAACCATGAGATATTTGCTCTGCCAAGGTTAAGTTATCTGAGAACCCATCATGTTAAACTTCTTCCTGAGAGGGTAGGATCGGCTAATAGCAGAGAATTGTTTAAAAATGGAGCAACTACAAAGAAGAGCTTACCAAAGAGTATACGTAACAAAAACATAGCCAAGGCTATGGTATAATGAGGTCATCAAGACCCTGTTTTTTCTGCAAAAGAAAAAGGAGGCCTTATGACCATACAGCTCTGCTCACTTAATAGTTACTACCAGAATTACTGGGCCGATGAGATTCAGGAGGAGCACTGGCCTGTATCTTTTCAACCATCTGAACGCCTCAACGCAAGCAAAAATCCATCTCACCCGGGAATACTGTTCTCGCCACTCCATGGCATAATGGAGGTGTGGTGTCCCTCGAAGAAACGAACCGTGGTTGATCGTTTTTGTGATCGATTGAAGAAAAGCCAATGTACTGGCGCACAACTGGCAATTGATTATCTGCATGAAAAATACAGTCAAAATCTTGCTGCCGCGACAATTGCCTCAGCTGGCGGGACGATTCTTTCGTTTCTGTCATTTTTGGCGGAGTCAGAAGTAGATATCAGTCAAGTAAGCAAACAGATTATCGGCGGTTATATTGAGCGAGATCAAGACAATGGCCTCAAAACAGGGGCCATAAGAACAAAACTACGAGCTCTTTATACCTTTATTGGTTTCCTGGTTGATCGGAAGATTCTGCCCTATGAGATACTGCACAAGAAAATCCGTATAAAGCCCGAAGACCTCCTCCCCAAAGCTATTCCTGCCCAAGATATCAAGTCGATTCTCGGGATAATTGAAACCACCCGCGACCGAGCCCTGATCCTTCTCCTGCTACGGACGGGTATGAGAATTGGTGAGCTGCTAAACGTCGTCGTGTCGGATATTCAGTTGCCTGAACGAAAGATTCTTTTGTACCTGGGAGAAAAAAACTACCAGGGAAGGATAGTCTACTATAGTGAAGATGCAGAAAAAGCATTGAAAAACTGGTTGCATATACGGGATACAAATCGACGATATCTTTTTTACAGCCGAACGAGACAGAACATTAGCTACGTTACAGCCTGGACTATGTTCAAGCAAGCGATTGAGGCCGCCGGATTGTCTGGCAGAGGCTATAGTCTGCATAGTTTGCGTCATACTTTTGCGACAGATATGCTCAATGCTGGTCTGCGCCTTGAGGTGTTGCAACAACTCCTTGGTCATCGATCTATAGAGATCACCAGACGTTATGCGCGGATGTCGGATACAACCAGGGAAGTTGAGTACTTCAGGGCAATGGCCACTATTGAAAAAGGAGGTACCCATGAACCTCATAGAATCAATTCCGAGTTACAAAAGGTATTTGAAGAGAAGAAACTTGTCGGCACATACGGTAAGAAACTATCTTCATAGGTTACAGCGCTTTGTCATCTGGGTTACAATCCCGGTTGAGGAGGTCAGCTCCGCAGATATAAAGAGGTATATCGACACTCTTCTTGAGAAAAGGCTTACTGCACAGACAATAAATGGCCATCTGATCGCAGTTCGGAGCTTCTATGGATATTTGATCGAGGAGGAGGATATCCACCTCGAGAACCCTGTGATCCGGAAAATGGCTCTGCGGATTCCAAGCCCCTTACCACAACACCTTCAGGATCGAGATGTTGTCCGTTTTTTTGAATATGTAAGGAAGCCTCGTGATATCGCCTTGTTTATGCTCATGCTGCGATGCGGCCTCAGGGTGGAGGAGGTTGCTCATCTTACCCTTGGTGACATTGATTACAGCAGAAGTCAGATAATGGTAAAGTGTGGTAAGGGCAACAAAGACAGGGTCGTTTACATCAGCAATGATGCCGCTTCAGCCTTGGCGAAATACTTACGGAAAAGACCAGTCACCAAGGAACAAAAAATCTTTCTTGTGGAAAAAGGTGTATGCAGAGGCCAACCCATTTCTGTGAGAGGAATCCAGAAACGGATAGAATATTACTCCAGAAAAAGTGGCTTAAAGGTTTCTTGCCATAAACTGCGCCATAATGCCGACTCCAGGATTATGCCGACTTGCCATATTTAACGCAGAACTCTTTTGGCTTCGGCACAATTGAAGTCGGCATAATAATCAGAGGTTTTCCAGGAAAGATAAAAGCTCATCGTC
>JAAXXL010000045.1 GCA_013334485.1 Chlorobiaceae bacterium
GCCGTTGCCATCATTGTGGCCGTTGCCATCATTGTGGCCGTTGCCATCATTGTGGCCGTTGCCATCATTGTGGCCGTTGCCATCATTGTGGCCGTTGCCATCATTGTGGCCGTTGCCATCATTGTGACCGTTACCACCATTGTGACCGTTGCCACCATTGTGTTCGTGAGCATCGTTGTGGCCGTTGTGCTCGTTCGGGCTAAAATCGGCTAAAACATCACTGTTCATTTTCAAAAATTTATTTTTTTTGTGGATTCACTTTCCAGGATAACCGAATCAAAGCCATATCGTATATTTATCAAAGAGCATCTCTTTGCTTTATAATGGCTTAGAAAGTCCAACACTTTTTACATCCGTGAAATAAGCTCGGTTAAAACAAAAAACCGTTCTATATAAATTCGAACCGGCAACCTAACCCATTTATTCCTTATTAGATTAAAGTGCAATTATCGAACCACTCGAACGTCAGACATCAAGACTATACGCCAAAAACCTATACTATTCATATATAACAGGGGCTCTCTCTTTACAACAACTCTTTCCACAATGATCCGTCATAGTAGATACCGAAGCCTTAGGACGCATCAAAACGAGACAACCTGCAATCAAAATCAGTCAGAGCCGTCTCGATTTGGGACACACTAACAATCAAATTCGCAGGAATAATGAAAACACGACCAACCAATCATCAAAATGAACGACGATAATTGTAACGAACATACCCTTGCCATATTTCCACAAGAACAACTTTACCTATACCGCACTCATGGAAACAACCATAATCATAACCGGAGCAGGCAAAGGAATCGGCAGAGCAATTGCCCTTGACTTTTCAAAAGCGGCAAAAGAGCGGAAGGAGTTTAAGCCAATTCTGATTCTCGTATCAAGAACAGCTTCAGATCTTGATACAGTTGCTGCTAAATGCAGGGCAAATGGAGCCATAGTGGAAACCGCAAGAATGGACATTGCAAACAAATCAGAGACAGACCGGCTTGTTGAAAACACAATCAATCAATACGGAACTATTGACTGCCTGATTAATAATGCCGGTGTCGGGCGGTTCAAACTCCTGAATGAATTGAACGAAGAGGACTTTGACTATACCATGTCAACAAACCTGAGAGGGACTTTTTTCCTTACCCAGAAAGTCTTCGCTGTGATGGAGAAAAAGAGATCCGGCCATATCTTCTTTATCACCTCTATTGCCGCTGAAACAGCATTCAAAAGCTCTGCGCTCTACTGCATGTCCAAGTTCGCTCAGAAAGGGCTGGTTGAAACAATGCGCCTCTACGCCAGAGAGTGCAATGTTCGAATCACCAATGTCATGCCGGGCGCTGTTTATACTCCAATGTGGGGTGAGCTGCCGGACGAAATGAAAGCTGTCATGATGCAGCCTGAGGAGATCTCATCAGCACTGCTCAATGCCTACTTCCTTCCCGGAAGAACTTCAGTAGAAGAGCTTGTGATCCGACCGGTCGGCGGTGACATCAATGAATGAGTGGGAAAGCACCATTTTTTCCTGTATTTTCCGTTTCTTCCTTTAGAAATATCCCATTGAGAACAACTATGAGCCTTAAAGAGACTATAGACGGGGATCTGAAAGAGTCCCTAAAAAGCGGAGCAAAAGATCGTCTGAACGCTATCCGTTCCATTCGTGCGGCACTCCTTGAAAAAGAGGTGTCGATTCGCGTTGGTGGAAAAGCGTTACTGACGGATGAACAGGAGATAGAGGTGCTGGTAAGCCTGGCAAAAAAACGTCGGGATGCCATTGAGCAGTTTACCGCAGGAAACCGCCCCGATCTTGCGGAGATAGAGCAGTCGGAACTCAAGGTCATTGAAGAGTATCTGCCCGAACCGGTTTCGGATGATGAAATAGAACGCATCATTAAAGAGATCGTCGCAAAAACAGGAGCCACATCCATGAAAGATATCGGCCGGGTGATGGGTGAATCCATGAAAGCACTCAAGGGAAAGGCTGACGGTAACAAGGTTCAGCAAATCGTTAAATCGCTGCTTTCAGCATAACCCTCTCTTTTCACTATCATGCTTGATATAAACTATATCCGCCAGAATCCGAACGAGGTTTCGGACATGCTGCGCAACCGTCAGCTTGCCTCCGAAGAACCAAAACTGCATCAACTGCTTGATCTTGACCGGGAGCGCAAGGAGCTTGTTCAGCGATCGGATGAGCAGAAAGCCTTGCGCAACAAAGTATCAAAAGAGGTTGCCGACATTAAAAAAAGCGGTCAGGGTTCCGCTGATGATCTGATACTCCGGATGAAATCAGTTTCTGAAGAGATTTCCGGAATGGACACCCGGCTCAGCCAGCTTGAGGAGGAGATTGAGAATATTCTGCTTGCACTCCCGAACAAGCTGAGCCCGTCAGTTCCTGTGGGAAAAAGTGCCGCAGAGAACGAGATTTTTGGTGAACCGGTAACCTTCGATCATCACCTCGACTTTCCGGTAAAAAATCACCTTGAGCTCGGCAAATCTCTTGGCATTCTTGATTTTGAACGCGGAGCAAAGGTAAGCGGAGCGGGATTTCCAGCCTACATCGGCAAAGGCGCACGCCTCGAGCGGGCGTTGATCAATTTCATGCTCGACATGCACACAGAAAATCACGGATACACCGAGGTGTTTCCGCCTTTTTTTGTCAACAGGGAGTCACTCAGGGGGACCGGACAGTGGCCAAAATTTGCCGACCAGGTATACTACATGCAGGAAGATGACCTCTATGCCATTCCAACAGCAGAGGTACCGGTAACCAACCTGCACCGGGGAGAGATGCTCGAGAACAAGGCTCTGCCGATCTCCTATGCTGCCTACTCGGCCTGTTTCCGCCGCGAAGCGGGAAGTTACGGCAAGGATACCAGGGGGTTCCTCAGGGTACACCAGTTCAACAAGGTAGAGATGGTCAAGTTTACGCGGCCTGACGCATCCTATGAAGCACTGGAACAGATTCGAAAACACGCTGAAGCAATTCTCATCGCGCTGAAAATCCCCTACCGGGTTCTCCTCCTCTGCAGCGGAGACATCAGTGCCAATGCCACGAAATGCTACGACATCGAGGTCTGGTCACCGGCAGAAGAGAAATACCTTGAGGCATCCAGTTGTTCAAACTTCGAGGATTATCAGGCTCGACGGGCCAATATCCGTTTCAAACCCGATGGCAAATCAAAACCGGAGTTCGTGCACACCCTGAACGGATCGGGGCTTGCGACCTCCCGTCTTATGGTCTCCCTGCTGGAGCACTACCAGACCGCGGATGGTAACATAACCGTTCCTGATGTACTGCGACATTATACCCGCTTTGACGAGATTACTGCACCATAAAACTCCCTGACCATACGGCTGACCTTTTCAACATCAATCAGAAAAGCGTCATGGCCGTATGGTTCGTCAAGGTAGATAATGCTTGCGTTCGGAATAAGCCTGGCAAGCTCCTCCTGCTCCTCTTTCGGGTAGAGGACATCGGAATTGATAGAAAGTATTTCGACAGGCATCTGCATTGAACCGAGAACATCTTCATAGAGCCCCCTGCCCCGTCCGAGATCATGCATATCCATTGCTCTTGTGAGCGCGATATAGGTATTGGCATCAAAACGCTCAACCAGCTTGCTACCCTGATGGTGCAGATAGCTTTCAGCCTTGAAGGTACTCCCTTTCTGATATTGACGACCAAAACGGGTCTGGAAGTTTTCAAAGCTTCTGTAAGTACACATCGCCATCATTCTTGCCGCAGAAAGCCCTGCCGCAGGCGGCTGCTCCCTTGTGTACCATCCTTCATTCCAGTGACGATCAGCCCGTATTGCCTGGCGCTGCGCTTCACTCTGGGCAATACACCATGCGGAGTGACGGCCTGAAGCGCCCATCGCCATCAGCGACTGAACAACATCAGGATAAAGCACTCCCCACTCCAGTACCTGCATGCCGCCAAGAGAGGCCCCGACGGCGAGCTTGACCCGATCAATACCAAGCCCTGCAAGCAGGCGACGCTGCACATGCACCATATCCCTGATGGTGATGAGCGGAAAATCAGGCCCATAGTGTTTTCCCGTCATCGGGTTACGAGAAACAGGGCCTGTAGTACCGTAGCAACTGCCAAGTACATTACTGCAGATAATAAAATCCTCGGACTCATCGAATGCGCCTCCTTTTGAAAACATCCCCTCCCACCATGCATCAGCATCGGCAGAACCTGTCAGGGCGTGGCAAACAAGAATCACATTATCTTTGGCTGCATTAAGATTTCCCCATGTTCTGTATGCCACACGCACAGATGGGAGCACGGCTCCGAGTTCTGTGGTATATGGTTCACTTGAATCAAAATAGTGCGTATTTCCGGAAATAATCTCTGTATATGCTCTCATTCGCCTCCTCTCAATTGTGCGAAAGCCTGTTCAAAATCAGCCTTGATGTCATCAATATGCTCAATTCCCGGAGAGACCCTGACCATATCGGCAAAAACTCCTGCAGAGAGCTGTTCATCGGCAGAAAGCTGCTGGTGAGTGGTCGAAGCGGGATGAATGACCAGCGTTTTGGCATCACCGACATTTGCGAGGTGACTCGCAAGCTTCACACTGTCAATAAAACCGACAGCCTTTTCATATCCACCCCTGATACCGAAGGTCAATACACCACCAAATCCATTTTTCAGGTATTTTTTGGCCAGTGCATGCGTCGGATGACTCTCAAGACCGGGATAGTTTACCCACTGAACTGCCGGGTGAGCCTCAAGCCATCGGGCAAGCTCCATCGTATTGTCAACATGCCGCTGAACTCGAAGAGAGAGAGTCTCAAGCCCCTGCAAAAGCATGAAAGAGTTGAAAGGGCTGATTGCCGGACCGATATCACGCAACCCCTCAACCCGCGCCTTGATTATAAATGCAAGCTCTCCGAAGGTTTCATAAAATTTCATCCCGTGATAGCCCTCAGAAGGCTCACTGATCAGAGGAAACTTGCCATTACCCCAATTGAACGTTCCACCGTCAACAATAATCCCGCCCATGGAGGTACCGTGCCCGCCGATCCATTTGGTAGCCGACTCCACCACAATTGAAGCTCCAAGTTCAAGCGGACGACAAAGATAGCCGGAACAGCCAAAGGTATTATCAACAATCAATGGAATCCCGTTTTCCGCCGCAATGGCAGCGATAGCCTCAAAATCAGGCACATGAAAAGCCGGATTACCGATTGATTCCAGATAGAGCGCCTTGGTATTGCTGTCAATTGCGCTCCGGAAAGCATCGGGATTGCACCCTTCGACAAACTTCACCCCGATACCGAGGCGCCGGAAGGAGACCTTGAACTGATTGTAGGTCCCTCCGTAAAGAAAACTTGATGAAACGATATTGTCACCGGCCTGGCAGAGTGTTGCTATTGCAACGAACTGGGCAGAATGACCACTTGCTACCGCCAGGGCGGCCTTACCCCCTTCAAGCGCTGCAACACGCTGCTCAAGAACATCGGTGGTCGGGTTCATGAGCCTCGTGTAGATATTGCCAAACTCTTTCAGCGCAAACAGATCCGCACCATGACGGGCACTGTCAAAAACATAGGAAGTGGTCTGGTAGATAGGTACCGCCCTCGAATTTGTTGTGGGATCAGGTTTCTGGCCGGCATGGACCTGCAGTGTTTCAAACTGATATTGATGTTCTCTCTCTGTCATCTTGAACAACTGTTGGAGAGTCCCATTTTTTGCTGTGCGTTTTTCTCGACAATCGAAACAGCAAAAACAGAGGTCTCTTGTTGGAAAATATCGCTAAAACCCGCAAAGAGAGAGAGAGAGATTGATCCTGTGAGGAACAAATAATGAGGAAAATGACTGAAATGAGGTATGCGCATGCCGCGAGGCATGCATACCATCATCTTTCCCGGCCTTTATACCGGGATGGAATTGGCACCGTTCATTTCATTGCGAGCCGACGGTTGCCAAGGCTTCTCAGGGCCAGTCCCTCCACCTTTCTGGATGATAGCGTAAAATCTTGAAAAGAACATTTAGTTCGGTTAATCTACAACAGGGAATAGTATTTTACAAATTGCCCGCAAGGGTACAATGCTCTAAAAACCACAGATCCCAATGATTACTGCCAGAGAAACGGCACTGAATGTTCTGCAGTCCCTTGAAACCAGAAAACAACGATCCGATCAAGTGCTGCACCGGACTCTGCAACAGAGTGCACTGAACCGCATTGACCGGGCGCTTGCAACTGGCCTGGTTAACGGAGTGCTCCGTTACCGGCTTCAGCTTGACTTTATCATCAGCCGCTACTACCACCACAAACTTGAAAAAGCAGCTCCGGTACTGAAAAACATATTACGACTCGGAGTCTATCAGATTCTCTTCCTTGACAAGGTTCCCGACTGGGCAGCAGTCAATGAGTGTGTAAAACTCGCCAGAAAATATAAAGGTGATCGGATGTCGAAACTGGTCAACGGCGTTTTGAGAAAAATCACCCCGGAAAGCATCAACCTTGATGAGTGGCTCAATGAAAAAGAGCCCGCGGCAAAACTTGCAATCCGCTATTCCCACCCGGAGTGGCTTGTTGAACGCTGGATTGCTGCATTTGGTCTTGAAAAAACCGAACCCCTCCTGATCTATAACAACCAGTTTCCTCTTTTCGGATTCAGAGTAAACCCGCTGAAAACTTCACAGGATCAGTTTTTTTCCGATCCCGCATTTTCCGCTGCTGTGCATGAAGAGTGCGGCATTGAAAACTTCTTTCTCTCAAAAGAGTTCAACACCTTTGAGCCTGCGGTGACTGATGGACGGCTTACGGTACAGAATCCGACACAGGCTCTTGCCTGCCTGCTCCTGAATCCGGCTCCTGGAAGTGTTGTGCTTGACCTCTGCGCTGCACCGGGTGGAAAATCAACCTTCATGGCCGAACTGATGCAGAACAATGGTAGCATTACCTCGCTTGACCTCTATGATCAGAAACTGCTGAAAATCACTACCCATGCAGAGGCTCTTGGCATTACTATCATCAAACCGGCCAACGGTGACGCAAGGCTCTTCACTCCTGATACTCCTCCTGATGCGATCCTGCTCGATGCCCCCTGTTCAGGAACCGGCGTTGTTGGCAGACGCGCTGAACTGCGATGGAAACTCACCCCGGAAACCATTCAGGAGCTGGTCAGATTGCAGCAGGAACTGCTCGATCATGCGGCAGAGCTGCTTGATAAAAACGGCGTTCTTGTCTATGCGACCTGCTCCATTGAACCTGAAGAGAACGCCTTGCAAGTCGAAGCATTTCTTCAACGACATCCGGATTTTACCATCGATACTGAGAGAGGAAAAGTACCGGAACACCTTCTGCCGGAAAGCGGATTCAGTGGATCCATCCTCACCCTGCCGGGAGAGTATTCGGGTTTTGACGGCGGATTCTGTCAACGGATGCGCAAAACCGCAAAATCCGAATGAACACCCTGCATGAATCCAGCCGGAAAGTGCTTGAGAGCTTCCTGAACTACATGCTCATCGAACGCAACTTTTCGGAAAACACCAGGGTCTCATACCGCAACGACCTTGAACGCTACCTCCTCTTCATGCAAGAGAGCGCCATATCGCTGCAAACCATTACTCCCAACCATATCGAGGAATTTATCACTGAACTTTACTCGACCGGACTTGAAGCAAGCTCAATGGCCCGAAACATTTCCGCTATACGTTCACTCCATAAATTCCTTCTGACAGAGCGCACCCTAGCCCTCAACCCGGCAGAAAACCTGCATCAGCCGAAACAGGCCCGATACCTGCCGCCTGTGCTGACAATTGACGAAATCATGCGGCTTCTCGAAGCTCCGCTTCAGCAAAATCCGCGCTCCAGATACTTCCTGCGTGACAAGTCTATACTTGAACTCCTCTACGCAACCGGAGTAAGGGTGAGCGAGCTCATAACCATACAGCAGCAAAATCTCTATCTTGAAGCAGGTTTTGTGAGAATTCTCGGGAAAGGGTCAAAGGAGAGGCTGGTGCCTGTCGGCAGCTCAGCAACAGAGTGGGTTATAAAGTATCAGCAGGAACTTCGTACCGGACTTGCCGGGAGGAGCTCCGGAGACGCGCTTTTTCTGAATGCAAGGGGAAAGCAGCTCTCACGCATGGCTCTCTTCTCAATGGTTCGAAACTACGCCGTCATTGCCGGCATTGAAAAGCAGATCAGTCCGCATACCTTCCGTCACACCTTTGCCACCCATCTTCTTGAAGGTGGAGCCGACCTGCGTGCAGTACAGGAGATGCTCGGCCACAGCTCCATATCCACAACACAGATCTACACACACATCGACCGTTCATTTGTCAAGGAGGTCCACAAAACTTTTCATCCAAGAGGATGAATAAGAGCGTTTTGATCAGTGCTTGTGACTCCTCATCTCTATTTTCAGAGCTGCAAGGGTCAGGTTCACGTCAAGTACGAAAAATACAAGCGATGTGCTCAAACAGAGCATACTGACAATAAATATGGCTGACAGCACCAGAGGCAGATCAAGATTGACAAGTGCACTGAGAAAGAGCATAATGATCAAAAGCGAAGCACCAAGGCAGGTCATCGTTGCGAGAAGTATAGCTGTACGGATATAGCGTGCCCTTGTCCAAAGAATAGCCACCTCCTGGTTAATCCTCTCGATATGAGCATCCGGAAACGACTCCAGATTATCGATCAGTGATCTTGAGCGATCAATTATACGGCCAAGCCTGTTGGTCATGGTAAGCAAAAGCAAGCCGAGACCTGAGATAAGAATCATCGGGCCGATTGCAGTCTGAAGAATAGGGACAAGCTCCCTGAAAGTGGTAATTAACATTGGGTCCTCTTTATTAGCATTAAAAACAGTCATCAACATCATGTCGTGCGGCATTTCAACCGTAGATAACCATCTATTATAAATCACGACCAAGATAGCAACTAAAGCCTCACATGCAACCCATCAGGAAAGGCTTTACACAATCTTCACATTTCCCGGAATCTCCTCTGCTTCATCAGGAATACCCGAACAACACCTGGGGCTTTTTTATCTGTCATCCCGAGCGAAGAGAGGGATCTGATTCCTGAGCACAGTCATTTGATGGAACCATCTGACACAAAGATCCCTCGGCCGACAAGTCGTCTTCGGGATGACACAGAAAGATGAAGGGTCTGGTGTCAAGTGAACCTGACTATCTCACCCTGCTCTGGAATGGATGCCTTCAGATGCAGCTCATCCTCAATCGCATCGCGGAACACTTTTTTCACCGGCGCATCGCCATGCACAACATAAATTTCGGGGCTGTTGTTAAAACCACCAAGCCAGCGCAAAATATCATTACGGTCACCATGCGCCGACAAACCGCCAATGGTATGAAGTGTCGCCATGACAGGATAACTTCTACCATGAATAGCCATCTCTCGATCACCTTCAACCAGATGGCGCCCAAGGGTTCCCTCTGCCTGAAAACCGGTGATGATCACACTGCACTCGGGCCGTTGAATATTATGCTTCAGATGATGCAAAATCCTGCCCCCGTTGCACATCCCGCTTCCAGCAATAATGATGGCTCCGCTTTTTATAGCATTGATTGCCTTCGACTGCTCCGGCTTTGCTGTAAAATGGAGGTTTTTCAAATGCGGCATCCATGTTTTACCCTGGCGAAACGCAGCCGCCTCCTCATCAACAATCTCAGGGTAATCCCAGTAGATGCGGCTGGTCTCAATTGCCATGGGGCTGTCGAGAAATATCTGCCAGCGATCAAGCTCCCACTCCTCATAATGCTCTGAAAAAAAGTAGAGCAGCTCCTGGCTTCGTCCAATAGCAAACGCAGGTATGAGAATATTGCCGCCGCCTGTAGCCGCCTTGCGGATAATCTCACCGAGTTCCGCAAGAGTAAGCGATATATCCCGATGCAGCCGATCACCATAGGTGCTCTCCACAATCACTGCATCAGCCTCTTCGATTCTCTCGGGATCATTCATGATCGGGGTACTGTATTGACCTACGTCACCACTGAACACCAGCTTTTTTGAAACCCCGCCCTCTTTCAGCCAGACCTCTACCAGCGCAGAACCGAGAATATGACCGGCATCCATGAATCGGATAATGATACCCGGAAGAATCTCCTGCTTTTGATGGTATGGTAAACCGACAAAGCTGTTGAGAGCCCGCACAGCATCCTCAAGGGTATAGAGTGGCTCTGCATTCCGGTCACCAGCACTCTGAGGGTGCTTCTGGCGGAAAATGGCGTCACGTTCACCAAGAGAAGCGGAATCAAGGAGAAGAACACGACAGAGATCCAGAGTCGCCTGCTGGGTATAGACCGAACCGGTGAACCCCTTCTTGACAAGAAGAGGGAGACGTCCGGAGTGGTCAATATGACCGTGTGTAAGCACCACAGCATCAACAGTTGATGGCTCAAAAGGAAACTGCTCGGCATTGAGTGCCTCATCTTCCCTGGTGCCCTGTATGAGCCCGCAATCGAGCAGCAACGTAACTCCACCAACTCTGAGAATATGGCAGGAGCCGGTAACCCTGCCCGTTGCACCGTAGAATTCAAGCTCCATGGTTCCTCCCTGGAATGAAGTGAATAGATACGTTTAATATACAACCCTCAGCGGTAGAGTAGAACGGGAAGAGTTCGGGGATGGGAAAAAAAGAGAAAAAAAAAGCGGGGAGACCTCTTCCCCGCTTTACAACTGCTATACCGGAATGTTTACCCTTTACGTTTCTTTTTGGCGCCGGTAAAAAAAGCCGTCTCCTTGCCTGCCGGTTTTGCAAAAGGCTTTTTAAACCCTTTTTTGATACCGTAGGGAGCAGATTGACGATCCTGATCCTCCATTTTGGAGAGCCTGAGCTGGCGTCCGCAAACCCTTACTTTGCGAAGTTCATGAAACACATTATCCGGCATACCCTGCGGCAGCTCAACGGTGCTGTATGAATCATTGATGGAGATCTGACCGACTGAATCAGGATCAAGACCAACCTCATTGAGAATAGCACCAAGGATATTGCCGGCTTTCACGCCATGCTCACTGCCGACCTCAAGACGGTAGCGCTCTTTGCCCTCATCACTACTTCTGCGTTTGGATGGCCCGCGATCCCGGTCAAAACCGCGATCACGATCTGAACCACGATCTCTGGAGGAACCTTCGCGATCATCGTTTGAACGCGTTCTTTCGGGTTTGTTTGAAAGGAGTAGCGGTGTTTCACCCTGAACCAGTGAGGCAAGTGCTGCCGCAGCTTCTATGACCGGCACATCATGTTCATGACAGTACTGCTCGATAATACGGGTGAAAAACTCGAGATCTTCAGCCGCAATAGTATCGGTGATCTTCTGATTGAATTTTGCAATCCGCTTGTTATTGATGACCTCCGTTGAAGGAAGTTCCATCAGTTCAATACGGCTGTGTGTCGCTTTTTCAATAGCGTAAAGCATGTTTTTCTCCCTTGGAGAGACAAACAGAATTGCATCGCCGGTACGGCCTGCGCGGCCGGTTCTGCCGATACGGTGTACATAAGACTCCGTATCAGAAGGAATATCATAGTTGATAACATGACTGATACGCTCGACATCAAGACCTCTTGCTGCAACATCAGTAGCAATAACAATACTCAATGTGCCATTTTTCAACTGATCGACCGTGCGTTCGCGCTGGTTCTGGGCCATATCGCCATTCAGTGCTGCTGCGCCGTAACCTCTGGCCTGAAGCTTTTCAGCCAGCTCAATTGTCATAGTTTTGGTTCGAACAAAAATCAGTATTCCGTCGAACGGCTCAACTTCAAGAATCCTGGTGAGAATATCAAGCTTGTGGCTTCCGCCGACAATCCAGTAGCGCTGACGAATGGTCTCAACTGTCGTTGTTTTGGTCTGTATGGTGACCTGGGCCGGATTATTCAGATACTTTTGCGCAATACGGCGGATTGCTGTCGGCATGGTTGCAGAGAAAAGAGCAACCTGGCGGGTTTTTGGTGTCTGGTCAAGAATCCACTCAACATCATCAATAAATCCCATACGCAACATCTCGTCAGCCTCATCAAGCACCAGGCACTGCAAAGACTCAAGATTGAGTGAGCCCCTGCGCATGTGATCCATAACACGGCCGGGAGTACCGACCACGACATGCACACCGCGTTTCAGCATACGGAGCTGAATACCGTAATCCTGACCACCATAGATCGGCACAACATGAAATCCCTTGAGGTGTACTGCATAACGCTGAAAAGCCTCGGCAACCTGGATTGCAAGCTCCCTTGTAGGAGCAAGCACAAGAGCCTGGGGCTCGGCAAGCGCAAGGCGGATATTGGAGAGTACCGGCAGGGCAAACGCAGCGGTTTTTCCTGTTCCGGTCTGTGCCTGCCCGAGAACGTCACGTCCTTCGAGAATCAGTGGAATTGTTTCGGCCTGAATCGGAGTAGGGTTTTCATAACCCACCTCTTCAAGCGCTTGCATTAATGGTTCCGCAAGCTGAAGGCTGCGAAAATCCTTCGGCAATAGAGAGTTGTCGCTCATTGTATTTTCATTTCCGGATCATTGAAAAAAAAGCCTCGAAAGAGGCGGAGGTGGCAGCAATGCAGGAAAGAAAAAAATGAAGAAGAGTTCTCATCAACCGAAAACATCCGGGCAGCTTCAAAAAAGTATCAAGCGCCATTGTTTCGTCACAAACACCGGGAAAGAATGTATGTAAATTCCCTGTGTCCTTTCTTAGCATATTTACCACGCATTTAAAACGTCAGCATAGTACGATTTTTTTTTCTTAAAGACGAATTTATTTCAGGGCGTAAGTAGCACCCCTGCCAAAAAAAACCGAAAAAATAGCCATAAACAGAGATTATCCGAGATTTTCAACCAGAAAAGATGTAATCGCGCTGCCTTACGATATATTATAACCTCCTTATCTTCATGCAAAACAGAATGACCGACCCTCTTTCGTACTCCCGAAAAAGGCTCTGAATGTGACCGAAGCAAAAAAACGCACTAATGAACTCCTTCTCACTCTCAATCTATAAACTGCTCTTTCCCGTTATTTCGGGAGCTGCCGGATGCCTCAAATTTCTGCACCCGAGACTTCGAACATTTTTTTCAGTCAGGGAAAATATGTTCGAAGATCTTGAAAATAAAGTCAGCAAGCTCTCCGATTCCTCTTTCAGACTATGGGTTCATGCCGCGTCAGTTGGAGAGTTTGAACAGGCCCGTCCAATCATTGCTGCACTGAAAGAGAAACACCCGGATATTATTCTGTTTGTCTCCTTTCTCTCTGACTCAGGATACAATGCCCGAAAAAACTTTCCTGATGCTGCAGCCGTATTCTACCTGCCGCCTGATACAGCGCATAATGCAAAAAGAGTGCTCTCACTGCTCCAGCCCGACATCATGCTGCTGATGCGTTACGATTTCTGGCCGAACCATCTGCTCGCAGCAAAAAAAAGCGGGGCTCGTCTGCTGCTTGCCGCTGCCGTTTTGCAACAGCATGCCCCCTATTTCAACCCCCTGCTGAAAAGCTTCTACCGCACTATTTTCAGCCTCTTCGACACCATCTTTACAGCTTCAGAAAAAGACACAACGGCTTTCAGGAGTGCATTCGAATGCCGGAGCGTAAAAACCGCAGGTGATCCCCGGTTCGACCAGGTTGTGTTGCGAAGCAGGAACCATGCAAGGGTTGATCACCTGAAACCGCTCTTTGAAAACCTGATTGTACTGGTTGCAGGAAGTGTATGGAATAAAGATGAAACCATGCTGCTTGACGCATGGCAAAAGCTTGAAAACAGACCCTCACTCATACTTGTTCCACATCAGGTCACCCCTGAAAATCTTGCGCATCTCGAAGCTGATCTGCTGAAACGATCTCTTTCGTCTGTCAGGGTCTCACTTCTGAACGCTTCATTCAATCCCCGACAACAGATTCTCATTATTGACCAGACCGGTTATCTCGCAGAACTCTACAGCATAGCATCAATGGCATATGTAGGAGGAGGGTTCGGAGTCAACGTCCATAACACGCTCGAACCGGCAGTCTTTGCCATTCCGGTTCTCTTCGGCCCCCGTCACCACAACTCACCCGAAGCCGAAGATCTGGCGGCAAGCGGAGGCGGAACCGTCATTCATAACGAGAGTGAACTTGCTGCAACCCTGAAGAGCTTCACTGACAACCGCGCAATAAGAGTCGCGGCAGGCGAGATTGCAGGGAAATTTGTCAAAGAGAGAGCCGGAGCAACGGCAATAGTTGCCGCAAGCATAGAGCGGGAGTATAGCGCTCATAAAAGGGCATAATGCAGGGCACTTTTCGCCTGATTATGTATATTCATTCAACTTACTGACGAAAGGGCACCTCTATTAATTGTCGTGAGAAGCCCGAGAACAAGGCGGACGGAGCCAGAGAAACCGGAGTGTACACGGAGTACATGAGGATTTCGAGCACCGCCCAACGCAGTAATCGGGTTTCGGAACAAATAAATAGAGGTGCCGTAAATTAACCATCATTACCCATGTTAGCCAGAATTCAAACCCTCTACCTCTTTCTTGCAGGCCTGCTTGCCGTAGCAAGCATGATGTTCCCCTTCTGGAGCTTCAATACCGCAACGCTCATTTTTCTTAACGATTTAACCTCATGGCCTGAAGCGGGAATCTTGCAGGTTACCAGCAACTACGCCGCAGGGATCTTTTCACCCCTTACGGCCATTGTCGCTCTTGCCGCCATCTTTCTCTATAAAAAAAGAGATCTACAAAAAAAACTCATTCTGCTCGGAATCGTTCTCTTCGTGTGTGATCTCTTCTCCAGCCTTGCCGCAGCGCACTTCATGAACCAGTTTTTCAACTGCGCATACACGAGCTTCACCCACAAACCGGAAGCCGGATTATACCTGCTGCTGCCTGAACCGGTGCTGTTCTGGCTGGCCCTTGGCGGAATAAAAAAGGATGACAAGATCGCCAATGCCTATAAAAGACTCTGAACGATGCCGGATTGTCTGGTCCATAGGTGACAGTCACGGCATCGGTCCGGAAATCATTCTGAAAAGTTTTCTGAAACTTCAGCATTCCGAAGACTCATTTCTTGTTACCGGCTCCTTTACGGTGATGGAATATTACAGAAAAAAGCTTGACCTGCCGGTGAGACTCCTGAGGGTTAATCATAAGAGAGAAATAGACGCGATTGATACCTCCTATCCCGGAGTACTGCCGGTTCTCACTGTTGCTGAGCCTGAAACGATAAAACCCGGAACACTCTCGGCTGAAGCAGGGCAAATTGCTATGGAGTCGCTCCGGGTTGCAGCAGAGCTCTGCCGGGATGGCTTGTGCGATGCACTTGTAACTGCCCCGATTCAAAAAGAGGCCATCGCCCTTGCCGGTTTCTCCGATACAGGTCATACGGGCTTTCTTGGTAACATGTTCGGTGTACCATCCCCTACCATGATGTTCTTTGATCCAGTCATGGATCTCAAAGTCGCTCTGGCAACAATTCATGTACCGCTTAAAGAGGTGCCGAAATTAATACGGGAGATAGACCTTGACCGCTTTCTTCTGGATCTCAACCACTCACTGAAAACGGATTTCAGGATTGCTGCTCCCCGTATCGCCCTTCTCGGGCTCAACCCCCATGCTTCCGATGGCGGAGTGATGGGCAACGAAGAGGCTGAGATCATACGACCCGCTGTCGAACGCCTCTCTGTATGCCTTGATCTTTCAGGCCCCTTTCCCGCTGATGGCTTTTTCGGCGCAAAACGATACCTCGACTATGATATTATTGTTGCCATGTACCACGACCAGGGATTGCTCCCCTTCAAGGTACTCGCATTTGACACCGGAGTAAACGTTACACTCGGCCTTCCGATTGTGCGCACATCACCTGACCACGGCACCAGCTTCGATATTGCAGGCACAGGAGTCGCCTCCGAACGAAGCTTTTGCGAAGCCACGAAGCTTGCTGTCAGGATAGCCCAAAACAGAAAACAAACCGCAATCTCATTATGATCTCATTTATTGATGTTGAACTCGAACTCGATAAAAAAACCGTTTTCAAAAACCTGAACCTCACCGTTGAATCCGGAGAGCTGGTCTACATTGTGGGCAAAAGTGGCAGCGGCAAAACCACGCTCCTCAAGTCACTTTACATGGATGTGCGCCCGAAAAAAGGAGAGATCCGGATTGCCGGATACAGCTCCCGCACCATAAAAAAGCGCCAGATACCGCACCTTCGCAGAAAGCTCGGCATTGTTTTTCAGGAGTTCCGCCTGCTTGAAGACCGGAATGTCTATGACAATCTGGCTTTTGTGCTCAAAGTAACCGGCACAAAGGAAAAACTGATCAAGGATATGGTCATGCACGCGCTCGGAAGCGTGGGACTTGAGCATGCAGCCAAACAGATGCCCATGAAACTGTCAGGCGGAGAACAGCAACGAATCTCCATAGCCCGTGCGCTGGTGCGCGAGCCCCTCGTCATCCTCGCCGACGAACCAACCGGAAACCTCGACCCCGATACCTCGCTTGAGATTCTCGACTACCTGAAACGGATCAACCAGAAAGGGATCGTTGTTCTTGTCGGCACCCACGACTACGAACTGGTCCGCCACTCCCCCTCCAGAACCCTCCTGATCTCCAATCAAAACCTGGTTGAAACCACCATCGAACCCTCCGCCACCGGCTTCCGCCCTGCACTCACTGCGGGGTGAATCGGGATTTCGAATTCTGAATTTTGGATGTAGGATTGAGTCATCTCAACTGTTCTGTTTGTCATCTCGAATCCCGATTCATCGAGGTGAGAGATCTCTTAAAAGCAACAACCCCAAATCACGGGAGATTGCCGGAATTTGTTTTCCGTCCTGCTTTTCGCTACTTTTGTAGCAAAACTATCCAGAGGGGAAATTATGGGCGCCTCTATTTATTGTCGTGAGAAGCCAGAGGACAAGGCGGATGGAGCACAGAAACCGGAGTGTACACGGAGTACATGAGGATTTCGAGCACCACCCAACGCAGTAATCGGGTTTCGGAATAAATAAATAGAGGTGCCCTTATGGGAATGCCGGTACGAATAGATGACACCTTGTATGGACAAGCAAGAGTCCAGGCCAAATCCGAGCATCGCACCATTGCCGGACAGATTGAGTTTTGGGCAATGATAGGACGCGCTGCTCTCGACAATCCTGATCTGCCAATCGATTTCATTCGGGATCTGCTGATTGTGCGGGCAGAAGGAAAGGGGAACTCAACTCCTTTTGTCCCGGAAGGGAAACGTTCCTGATGAACAGCAACGTTCAGGTTTATCAAAGCACTCTTTTCAGACGGGCCTACAAGAAACTGCACCCGAATCAGAAGGCTGATGTTGATGAAGCCATTACTGAAATCATCAAAGACCCGAGTGTAGGTGAACCAAAAAAGGGTGATCTGGCAGGTGTGTTTGTCTATAAATTCAAGTGTAACGGTCAGCTAACCCTGCTCGCCTACGAGTATGATGCCACAAGCCGCCTCCTGCATCTCCTGGGCTCTCACGAAAACTTCTACTGAACGCTCAAACGGTTATCGTCCAATGAATTACCGGCTTTGATCATTCATTGAACTACTCATTATCAATTCAGTATTTCCCTCATTCAGCAGACCCCGATTAGTCCTTGAACAGCCTTTTGACGGCTAAAATACCGGCAGCAACACCAACACCCGCTAAGATGAAAGGATTGCTAATTGATGCCACCAACGCCGCGCTCCCAATTGTGGCAATACCTGAACCAATTACAGTTGAAGTTGCAAAGCCCGCCGCTGCACCAACGGCACCGCCCACTGAAGCACCAAGAACGCTGTCAACAACCTTGCTCGCCTTTTTTAACTCAGTGCTATCTGTCATTTCTAAATCTTTATTGATATCAGCGGTAGGTTGATTTTTATCGATTTCGTATGCATTCATAGCAGCCCCTCCACAACGCGCACGTAACAAACTAACGTTGTTGTTAATATCGCAGTAAAAATTGAAGTCCAACCAAGTTTTTTCTCTAGTTGAGGATGACGATCATAGGAAACGGCAACTCCATATACAACTGTAGAAAAAATAAACAACAAAAACAGTAATCCTATTGTTGCAAAACTGTTATCTGTAAGAAATTGAGAGTGCCTATGGATAATATCTTTCATGAGAAAGGCTATTGTAGCTGTGAAGTAAAAGCATAGCTGACCATCTCGAATTATGGAAAAAAATGTTGATGGTGTAGACTGTATACACCAACGAACAAATAGACCTATAATGACAGGACTAATTGGTATTGCAGTATTAAAAATCAGCCCTTCGGTCATGTGCCTACACGTCTGTAAAACTCAGAAAGATTGATCCGCCTAAGCGGCAGATTTTTGAATTGCAACCCATAGAAGAAGCTAATCAGTATCAAAATACTCTAATGACTTATTGCTTTTCAGGCCAGTCTGTGCACAGCGTTTTGTTCAACCATTTTTTTATACAGGTACTCTGGAGCAAGGTCTGCATCATTTTCCCATCTGATGGTATGAACAACATCCGACAGTTCAAATTTCCTGAATGCGTTGTAATCTCTCAGTGTTTCAAACATAGTTCCCCACAGCGCGTCCTTCAGGTCAACCACCCCGCTTGATCCGTTGTTAAACGTAATCTGTATCCGATACTCTTCTATGTATTCAGCCTTGGTAACTTCTAACATGATATTTACTCCAGTGGCGGGATTTTGTTTAAAGGCTCGTGCCTTTCTGCCAGTTTCCAGTCTTCAAGAAGATTGTCTTTATAAATTTCGTACCATTCCATCAAGGAGTGAAGAGCTCGCTTTGGGAAACGACCATCAACTATTCCAGAAAGAATTTCAACAGTGACTTTGTAGTCACCATATTGAGCGTGAAAATGTGGCGGACTGTGATCACTATAAAGCATGGTGATGATTATCCCGAGAAATCTGCTGAGTTCCGGCACTTTCCCTCCTTTCCTCTTTTCATTTATGTCAAACAATAATACCACAGATTGCCCTCTATCCAACGAGTCAGTGCGGTGAGAACAACCTTGCCAATAAGCTCTTTTGAGCTGTGGATTGGTTTGTCAAAACGGCCTGTTTTTGAAGTATAACAAACAATTTCAGGCCATCAAAACGAGCCTTAAGGCTGATAACGGGACTCTGCCTGTCAGGATGAAGCAATTAGTTGCAACGGTATCAGAATATTTTCAACGAGACGAAAAATGAGTGGGGCAAAAAAAGAGTCATGATAACTTTTCAGCCATCCTGACTCTTTAATTCAAAATCAATCCCCGAATCGGGTATGAACCTCTCTGTACCATCGTGAACCGGGCAAGACAGACGGAGCGCAGAAACCGAAATGGACAAAGATCAAATAGATCCCTCTCCTCCCATTCGTCCTTTTTGTCCCTGCTGTCCTTTACGTCCTTTTCTCCAAAAGGTTTTAGCCGGAACCATTTGCTGCGCCTTGTTCAACCATTTTTTCATACAGGTATTCAGGAGCAAGGTCAACTTCATTTTCCCACCTAATGGTATGAATTGTAATCTCTCATTTTTTCAAACATAGTGCCCCAAAGGGCTTCCTTCAGGTCAACCACCCCGCTTGACCCGTTGTTAAACGCTGTATTCGATACTCTTCTATGTATTCAGCCTTGGTAACTTCTAACATGATCTTTACTCCAACGGAGGGATTTCAAAAGCTCGTGACTTTCTGCCAGATTCCAGATTTCAATCCGACAGGCCTAAGCTTTGGGGAGCATATAACAGAAAACATTACAAAAAAAATCTGCCGCCTTTCGTAAAAATGGCAAGCGGATCTCCTCCGAATCATTTACGATAGACTATCTTCAATCCATGCTTCTCATAGATTGATGCTGCGCCATCAACAGACAAAAAATGGATATCCTGGGTTATACATTGCCAAATCATGATTCGGTCAAACGGATCACGATGCTCAATGGGAAGTCGGTGGAATGATATCAGCTCTTCATTCCGAAGGGGCAAACATTGAAAATGACTCATGTCAATCTCTTCGTACAATATCTCCGGGGTTACACCCTTGAGTACCAACTTGCCAGAGTTGAATTTGATGGCAATTTCCCATAGACTCGCCTAACTGAAGAAAACTTCACTTTCCTCTGAAACCAAAAGATCCGAAGCCCATAGAGGCAACTTCTCGGGATTAGTGAATGACCAGATCAGATAGTGTGTGTCAAGCAAGATCTTCATGAGTTCAGGAATTTCTCGTCCGACATTTTCCAATCGTCCCGGAACTCAACAGTCACCTTTCCGGCTAAAGAACCGAGTTTTCTCTCTTTAATTCTCTTGTACTCTGCGATTGGCACAATAACTGCGATCGTATGTTGCAGGCGACCAAACGATATACCGATTTCATTCCCTGATTCAACCTCCTTCAGGAGAGCAAAAAGATTTGACCGAACTTCGGCGACAGGTACTGTTTTCATATTTCGGGCATTAACCTTTGTTTACAGGTTGTAACGCATTGTGCACTTAAGCGGATTTCGCCATCTTTTCAGTTCCCTGATCCAGAGTGCACAGGACTTCTTGAATGGCTTCCACTGCGGGTTCATCAAAATAAACTTCACCACACTGGGTGCAGACCCAGGCAGGAGCTCTGTCTAAAGTAATGTGATCGCCTTTCCTGTCAGTATGGAAAGGAGCGAGCCCCTTTTCCATAGTCCCTTTGCAACAAATACAGTTCATCGTTGCTTCTTCATTTGTAATCGTCATCACCTCGCTCAACTACATTTCTGACCTCCGCAACAAAAATAATCCTGTCTGGTCAAGACATTTGCCAGACAGCATGTGGGAGATAAACAATCCTGTTTGCCGAACTCTTCCGGACAAAAGTCAAAATATCTGAATGAAGGGTCATCGGGTACTTTCAATTCGTGTCTCAGGAGGCTGCACAAATGCCAACATTCAAAAACATTGAGATACCCTCTCGTGTGAGCAGCCACCAACAATATCTAAAAGTGCTTGCTGGTAAAGCCCCTGTTTTTGAGGTATAATAAACAATTGCAGACCGTCAAAACAGAGGACAAAACACTAAAACCCGATATCAATCATCTTGTTGCTAACAACCCTCCCCCTTTCAATCAAAAAAACTTTCCTTGCCGGTAGGAAACCATGCAGGCCGGTCTTCCGGGAATTCCTTTTGTAACGGAACGCCAATTCACGAGGCCTGCCGGATGAGATCTCTCCCTTAGGTCGAGATGACAAATAAGCAAGTCCAAAAAAAACCGAAGAAAAAGCTTTAACTTCAACTTCAAATCCCGGACTGCATCAAGCAACTCTTATTACTCCGTAATCAACAGTTAGCTCCTGCTCATAACCTTTATGGCTCTCGACTACTCCACCCTGAACCTGCTCC
>JAAXXL010000046.1 GCA_013334485.1 Chlorobiaceae bacterium
GAATGATCGCTGCAGTCATCATGGAGCAGCGCTTGTTGATCGATATTTTATCTCTCAAAGAACAATCTCTCAAAAAGGTGAGGGATCCGGTATCGCAACTGGTATTATTTTAACCGGACACCACTGTATTCAGGAAACACGCAAACTCAAATGAATGCGCAATGTTATTTCCCCTCCGCTTCGATCCTTCAGCATTACAAGGTCCTCGCGCCATACAGCACCCCAACCGCCCCGACGCATTTCAGCAGTTGGTCGGGGATGTGTTGCGTGAAGAATTCGGTTTTCGCGTATCCGTTTCTCCGACCAAAGGAAAAGATGGAGCAATCGATGCATTTATCGATGATAGAAATGACGATTCTGCTCTGGCCAATCTGCCTGCACCGCAAATCATTGAATGTAAAGATCATGACGATAGCTGCAAGGACTTTCTGGATAACATTAATCAGGGCTGGTATTCAGTTGCCGATAAACTCCAAAAACAGGCAGCACTTGGATGGACTGGCGACTTTGAGCCGTGGCGACGGGTCAAAAGCTATGTTTATTGCATTAGCTCAAACATTGGAAAACAGGCAAATCGAGAAAAGCTGCAACAAAAACTCACAAACTTCTTTTTCAAAGAATTGAAGGAATCACTTCGACCTCCATTATTGGAAGAGATTCGCATTCTCGATTGGTCGGATTTGCAGGATAACTTCAATCGATTCCCACGAATTGCTGACAAATGGATCGGGTTACAGCTTCCGAAAATTAAAACCCATGCCGAGTACTGCGACAGTCTGACACAATTCCGCCGTTATCTGCTTGAAGAAAACTTTCCGTTTGTTGCCCCAGAAACTGAAAACCTCAACGCTGGCCCAACAAACATCCTCATCCGACTTGAACAACTTGTTGGCAAAGGCGGCGTGCTGCTCAAGGGAATCGGAGGCGTCGGCAAAACACGCACTGCACTTGAAGTTGCCCAATTATCTGACGACAAAGGGTGGCGCGTTCTCCACTTGTTACCGGGTGAGCCTGGCCTTACGGTCGATGACCTTTCAGAAGTGTTGTTTTCAGGTAACGAAAAAACGCTTCTGGTTTTGGACTATTTGGATCAAATGCCAAAACTCGATCTGGGCAGCATACGCCGTCGCATTTTGCCGGAGGCAGCAAAACGTGTAATGCCATTAGCGCTACTCGCCAATTTGCGACCATCCTCATTGCGGAATCCAAATACTGAAAGGGAAGCCTTGTTCACCGAGCACATTCTGCTTCAAACCTCTGCACGCCAAAAAGCACGCATCACAGAAATCGCCCTTGAACGCATCGCTCCACTGGCTATTGCACAGTTAGGTCATGAAAAAGTTCATAAGCTTTGTGGCGAACGACCTATCATTGCGATGTTCATTGCAGAAGAGTTACAACGCCGCGCACTGAATGATACACTTGGAAACACAGAATTAATCGGCATGCGCAATGACGACCTCTCCTGTTGGCTACACAAACGGCTTATCGAAGACAAACTTGTAGTCAGCGATAATGGAGACGGCTTTCTCCCGGCACAACCAGACCCCTTGTTAATTGCTGCCGCAGCTATGCTTGCAACAACGCCCTTGACAAGAGATCATATGGAAGAAGCTGGTGAAAAAGCGTTTTTTGCAACTGGTGGAAAGGATGCTCAGACGGTAAGTCGTGTACTAAATCAATTGTTGTCCCTCGGTTGGATCGAACAACGAGGCATCGAATTCTCTGCGGCGCATGATGTCGTTGCTGATGAGGTGTTCAACGAAGTACTCTGGGATCGCAGTAGTGATCAATTTCGTGAAGCAGTGTTGGATTGTTGTCTGACACCTGCACTTGGTCGAGCAAGAACGCTTGGCCGATACGCCACCGCGCTCACTCGACTGCAAGGTTCCGAAAAAACCGAGACAAGAAATGAAGCGGCTCTTAACGAAAAAGCAGGGCATTGGCTTAGCAAGCATTGTGCCGAGTTGGGCCAAATGCTTGCAACAACTGAGGCAAGTGAATCAGCATACGCGTTAGGCAGCATAATCAGCACTCCGGGATGGGCAACTGTATGTATAACTGACTGGAGCCAACTCGTAGCCCCTTGGCTGAATAACCATCGTTTGCATCCAGAAGCACGTCACCTGCTTTACCGAGGGCTGAAGGAGCTCCCTGAAGGCACTGCGCAAGAACTGATCAACACTGCACTCGATTGGCTGCCTCATCACCTGAATTCCGATACTGCAAGTTATGTTCTCAATCCTCTTTTAAACCGAAAAGAAACAAATGAGCAAAACACTGAGCGAGCCATCGCATTTGCCATGCAATGGCTGGATATTTATCCCCTCTTGCCTGTGACTCGATACGTCTTATCAGCCCTGCTTGCTCGCGACGATCTCGGTGAACACTCAATACGCACCATCGATTTTACCATGCTATGGCTTAAGAAGTTTCACCTTGATCCCGATGCAAGATTCGTCTTGTCAGCCCTGCTTGCTCGCAACGATCTCGGTAAAGACTCATCACAAGCTATCAAAAATGCAATCAATTGGATCGAGATGTTCCCGCTGGCTCCTGATGCAAACTTAGTTATTGCTCGACTTCTTGAGCGAAAAGATCTCTACAGCTTCTCAAATCGCGCCATCGAATTCGCAATCAACTGGTTTGAGAAGTTCTCACTCATGCCTGAGACTGAGTTCGTCTTGTCAGCCCTGCTTGCTCACAACGATCTCGGTAAACACTCTTCACGCGCCATCGAATTCGCAATCAACTGGCTTGAGAAATTGCCCCTCGTTCTTGATACTCAATTCGTATTGCACACTTTGCTTGCAAGCAAAGATCTCGGCAATTTCTCAAATTGCGCCATCGAATTCGCCATGCATTGGCTGAAAAAGTTTCCTCTCGTTCCAGAGGCAGGATTCGTATTGCCGCCACTGCTTGCTCGCAACGATCTCGGTGAACATTCTTCACGCGCCATCGGATATGCAATCAATTGGTTCGAGATGTTCCCACTTGCTCCTGATGTAGACTTCGTTATTGCTCGACTTCTTGAGCGAAAAGATCTCGGCGGTTTCTCAAATTGCATCATCGAATTCGCAATCAATTGGCTTCAGAAATTGCCCCTCGTTCCTGATACTCGATACGTATTGGCTCCCCTGCTTGCTCGCGTCGATCTTGGTGAACGCTCTTCAATCGCCATCGAATTCGCCATGCATTGGCTGAAAAAGTTTCCTCTCGTTCCAGAGGCAGGATTCGTATTGGCTCCACTGCTTGTTCGCAACGATCTCGGCGCACGCTCTTCAATCGCCATCGAATATGCAATCAATTGGATCGAGATATTCTCGCTTGCTCCTGATACAGACTTCGTTATTGCTCGACTTCTTGAACGAAAAGATCTCGACGGTTTCTCAATTCGAGCCATCGAATTCGCAATCAATTGGATCGAGATGTTTCCGCTGGCTCATGATGCAGACTACGTTATTGCTCGACTTCTTGAACGAAAAGATCTCGACGGTTTCTCAATTCGAGCTATAGAACTGACGCTATCCTGGCTCAAAGTCTTTTTATTACATAACCAAGCTTCTTTTGTATTTAACCCTTTGCTTAAGCGTAATGAGCTTGGCAATCAATCTATTCAAGCAATTAATTTTGCAATACAATGGCTTAATCACTTCTCCTTGGATACCAAAGCATCTTTTGTTCTTACACCTTTACTCTATCGAAACGATCTTGGTAATTATGCAGACCAAACCATCACTCTTGCAGTAAAATGGGTTAAAAATTTCTTAAAGACTCCAAAGGCTCAATTTGTTTGCAAAGCCCTTCTCTCTCGCAACGACCTTGAGCCATCGGATCGCATTCAGCTACAAGAATTACTTAACAAATTTTACAAATCTGACAAAACATATATTGACCCAGAGATTGCACATGAACTAACAGACGCAGCGCTTGGCAAAAGAGAAAAGCTAAACATACAACGACTCGAAGAAATAGTCGAAATACTGGAAAATGCTATCAACACATCTCGACCAGTTCCTGCAGCATTTATGTTACCTGGTCTATTGGCAATAGTACAACCTTTGGAAGAACCTGAGTTATGGAAAAGGATAATTGAACTGGCAAATCAAATTCTGAAACATCCAAAATTCTTATCCAAAAATAAGGCTGGACTTGCAAAGAATGTCTGGTATCTGGTCGATATGAACGCATGGCCTGAAAAGCTTGCCAAACCAGTGCTTGATGAACTGGGACTCGATCGTCCGTCCGCAAGCAATCAGCCAGAACGCTCTGCAACCTGATTATCGATCACAGAACGTTCTGGCAAAACTGAAAACATACGGGCTCACGTCCACGCGGACGTGACTTTGGCTCTTCTACAACTTTTCCCGTGAACGCAAAAAGGCAGCCGGAAAGCTGCCTTTTTGCAAAATAATATTCTGAAAAGCTTACTGCCAGCCACCGACCATGGCGAATATTTCGCGGTCACCGATTGGTACGGGTACTGCTGAAAGTGGATTTTCCTGGATGAGGAAATCGGCAATTTCGTTGTATGGCTGCAGACACTCTGCCTTGTCGGGGGTCTCATCCATGGCAAACATGGTTTTTCCGGCAAACCGGCTCTTGCGGATCAGTTCGTGGTATGGGACTTTGGCAAGCAGCCTTGTTCCTACTTTTTCGGCAAACTGGTCGAGCATGTTGGTGCCGCCGCCTGTTGTGTAGTCAACACGGTTGGCAACGATACCGGCAAGCTTCACCTTGTAGCGCGCACTCTTCTGCTGGATGGCCATGCAGAGACGGTTGGCGGCAAAGATGCTGTCGAAATCGTTGGTGGCAATGATGATGGCGTAGTCGGCATAGTTCAGGGGGGCGCTGAAGCCGCCGCAAACAACGTCACCAAGCACATCAAAAAGGATCACGTCATATTTATCGTACAGGCCGAGTTCCTGGAGCAGAGTGACGGACTCTCCGACAACGTAACCGCCGCAGCCGCTTCCGGCTGGAGGGCCGCCGGCCTCAAGGCAGTCAATACCGGCAAAACCGGTTTCAATAATATCCTCTGCGCTCAGCTCCTCGTGATGAAAATCAACCTCTTCAAGAGCCTCGATAACGGTTTTCTGCAACTTCCCTGTGATGGGAAATGTGCTGTCATGCTTGGGGTCACAGCCAATCTGAAGTACCTTGGCGCCTTTCAGGGCCAGTGCCGCCGAAATGTTGGCGCTGGTGGTGCTTTTCCCAATACCGCCCTTGCCATATACCGCTAAAACTAAACTCATAATGATATCAGAGAAAATGATTGATAGTTAAACCTTACCCGCCGAGTGAATCTTTTGCCTGACGGAAAACCTCTACGGAGACCTGTGTTGCCCCACTCTCGCGGGCAAAGGTCTCGGTGTTCTTTCTGACCTTTTTACGAACAAAAAACGGAACTTTTTTCAGCATGGTTTCAGCATCATCGGTCCATATCATATCACCATCTCCGGAAGCCGATTCCGATTCAGGCGTAACACCATGGGCCGACTGGCCGTTGCCCGTGGAAACAGCAGATAGTGCTTCATGTGGCTCTCCGGAAGACGAACTCTCCTCATACTCCAGACCCGCATCACCGAAAAAGTCGATCAGGTGCTTTTCAAGACCGAGTTTGCATGAGAGATAGACCCTGTCGGCAATAACGTCAGAGCCGTCAAAGCCGAAAAAGGGATAGTAACCGAGCAGATGATTTTCAATATGGGTCGGGGGGCAAACCACCATACAGGGAACATCAAGCTTGCGGCAACTGTGGCGCTCCATCTGGGTACCGCAAACCAGGTCGGGCATCTCCTCATCAATGAGTTTAGACACCTCCTGAAACTTGTCTGTCACCATGAGTTCACCGGGAAGGTACCCTTCAAGCTCTTTGCGTACCCAATCAGCATGCTGCTCCAGATAGGTGCCGGCACCGATAATCTTCATTCCGAGCTCATCCTTCAAAAACTTCACAATGCCAACCGTATGCGTTGCATCGCCAAAAACAAAAGCCCGTTTGTTACTGAAGCTCTCCATATCAGCGGTTCTTGCAAACCATGGGACACCGCTCGGAGCATTGATGCCGTCAAGGGAGAAATTGTGGAGCTTCGGCATCGTAATCGGTGGCACACCACGTTCAGCACCGGTTATATTGAGCTGCTCAATCACCGAGCGAAGCCATGCAAGGGTAGGTTCAACACCGATAGGTGCGTCAAAGATCGCAGGCATGGCAAATTCCTCTGCAAGATATTCTGCCGCCGTCGTACCGATTTCACGGTACGGGGCAATATTGAGCCATGCCGCAGGCAGTTTGCCGAGATCGTCAATTCCTGCGCCCCAGGGGGCCACAACATTAACCGAAACCCCGAGGGTCTGGAGCATCCGGCGAAGAGAGGTGAGGTTGGCTCGCAGGTGAAATCCAAGGGAGGTGAAACCGAGCAGGTTCACCGAAGGAGCTGCGGTTTTTTCTTGAGGGGCGGCATAACGCTTTACCAGCTCGGTAAAAAGTCCGTTAGCAGCCTCATTTTCCGAAACCCTGAAGGGGTTGAGTGCGTAGACAAGCAGCTTCTCTTCCGGCACTCCGGAGTGCAGAGCAAGCTGGTTGAGATCCTCCTGGAGCAGCGCGGTACTGCAGCTCGGCGCTATAACCGTAAGATCGGGATGGTAATGGTGCTCAACCTGCTGTAGTGTAGAGGGAAGGCGTGATACGCCCTGAGCCAGATCCCGTCCGCGGACAACGCTGATTGAGAGCCCCGGAAACGCCGGTGTCCGTTCAAGCATGGTGTAGGTTGCCGTGATGTAATCATCTCCCTGTGGGGCATGATAGACGGTGTGAACCCCTTTCATACTGTTGGTGACCCGGCTGATACCGTGCAGTGCAGTTCCCTCGTAGAGCCAGAAAGCTAAGCGCATACTTCTATAACGTTTGTTATTGCATTTTCCTTCAGTGAATTATTCAGCGCTCGGCATGACCCCTTCAAGCCATACCTCCTCGTCAAACGCCGGAAGCAAGCTGCGGCGCTGGAGCGGTGAAACAAACAAATTGGCCAGAGGGAAGACACCCGACCAGCTATGAATAGAGGTCAGCATGAACTCCATGCTCCACTTCACCACAAATCCATGACCAACAAACGGGTTGGCGGTCATCAGCGAAGTAACGATAAGATCAGGCTTGATGCGTTTGACATCCTCAAGCTGTCGATGAAAGTTCGGCTGTTCGACAACGCGAACACCGGCAAGCGCCTCAAGTTCACGTGAATGAAATTTCTTGTTGATGTAGGCACTGCTGCACTCCACAACGTCAGCTCCGGCATTTTTGAGGAAGCGTCCCAAAGGAAGCTCCATCATGGTATCGGCAGTCAGAAATACCTTTTTCCCTTTAAGCATATCGGTCTGTTTGCGAATCTTCTCCCATGCTGCTTTTTCGCGGTCACGCAAATCGACCGTGATACCGAATTCGCGGGCGAGATCCTCCCAGAAAGCTCTGGTGCCATCAGGGCCGAAGGGAAAAAGAGAGTTGAGTACACGTGCACCCCGTTCGCGGGCAAGCTTGACGGCTACCCTTGAAAGATAAGGCTGAATAGGCGCAAGTACGGTATCAGGACCAATCGCAGGCATCCGATCAAAACGGGATTCAGGAAGAAATCCGCCGACTGCAATACCGAGCTCTTCAGCCTCTGCCCGGAGGTCATCGGCCGTGACATCGTTTACTGATCCGAGAAAGACAACCTTTTTCTCTCCTGCAGGAGCTACAGGGCAGAAAGGCACCAGAGCATGAAGAACCGAGTCCTCTGCCTGGGTGAAATTATAAACAAGACCACTTGCCGGAACAAAGAGTACCGGAACGTCAGGAGTAGTGAGATGGTGGGCAAGACCCTTGAAATCTACCTTCATGACCTCTGGTGTACATGAAGAGAGAAGGAAAATCACAGATGGATGATGATCGGCCTTTATTTCACGGATAATCTCTTCAAGAGTAGGTTCACTCTTGGAGAGGTCACCCTCTTCTAAAAGGGCAATGCCAAAGCGGGGTTTGGCAAAAATCATCATGCCAAGCGCATTCTGCAAAAAATGGGCGCAGGTATGCGTTCCAAGTATGAGAAAAAAGCTGTCCTTGATCTTTTGATACATCCAACCGACACAGGCGAGGCCGCAGAAACTGTGTGTAACGTTATCTTCCTTGATTATCTGAACATCACCGGGAACCTGCATCATGAAGTGTTTCCTCCTGATTGTTACTGCCCGCTCGTTACGCTGCCTTCAGAGGGCGTGAAAACGCGTTACAGCGGTAAAACTTAAAGAATGTGAAGATAAAATATTTTCGGTAATCCCCCTACTCTTCAGACTCTCTCTCTGTCGCTATTTTCGCTTTTACGGAAGCTGTTTTCTCTCCAAGACGAACGGCCCTGTCACGGCGATCATCAATTTTTATAACCGTATAGACCCGCTTCCCGCCTTTGTTGAACGAGTACTCATGGAGCTTCTGGGCAAGGTCAAAGAGGAGCGGTGACGGGCCTTCAACCGTGGTTCCCATGTCATGCAGTCTGAAACTGCATCCACTTTCAGCCAGTAGCTCCTGAAGACCGGCGACAAAGCCGCTCAGGCTCCCCTCCCTGCTGTCAAGGGGAATAACGGCAATATCCATCAAAGCCATGACAAACAGTTCTGATTGTTAGCGGAAAACGGTCTCGTTGCGGCCGGGTCCAACTGAAATGAAGGTAACGGGGACCTGGAGTTCACGTTCAAGAAAAGTGACATAGTTCTGTGCTTCGGGCTGCATATCGGCGAAGGTCCGTGCATCCGCATTTGAAGCTTTCCATCCTTTCATGGAGGTAAAGACCGGCTTTACTCTGGAAAGTGTGGGATGATCGGTCGGAAAATCATGAATCTCTTTACCGTCAAGCATATAGGAGGTACAAACCTTGACCTCGTCAAAAGTGTCAAGTACATCGAGCTTGGTAAGCGCAATTTCAGTAACACCGTTAACCGTAAGTGAGTAGCGAAGGGCAACAAGATCTATCCAGCCGCATCTTCGTTTTCGTCCTGTCGTGGCACCAAACTCGTGTCCGATACTGCCGAGCAGTTCACCGATCTCATCATCAAGTTCCGAGGGAAATGCGCCATTGCCGACTCTGGTCATATAGGCCTTACTGATTCCAATCACCTTGCCAATATAGTTCGGTGCTATTCCGGATCCGGTACAGGCTCCACCGGATGTGGGGTTCGAGGAGGTCACATAGGGATAGGTGCCGTGATCCACGTCGAGCAAGCACCCTTGAGCACCTTCAAGCAAAACTGTTTTCCCGGCACGGAGCTGACGGTTCAGGTAGAGCTGGGTATTGGTAACATAGGGGTCGATAATCTTGTCGAACTCCTGATATTCGCGCACCATCTCCTCAACATCAACCTCCTCCTTTTCATAGATATTTTTGAACACCTTGTTCTTGGCGGCAAGATTCTCCCGGATCTTCTCCTCAAGCACCTGCGGGTTAAGCAAATCAACAACCCTGATACCTTTACGTGCAAACTTGTCCTCATAACTTGGTCCAATTCCACGACCGGTCGTGCCAATTTTCTGGTCGCCCTGGGCGGTTTCGTGCAATGAATCAAGCAGTTTATGGTAAGGCATGATAAGGTGGGCATTGTGACTGATAAACAGCCGCCCTTTAACGGTGAAACCAAGCTCCTCGACTTTTTTAATCTCTTCAAGCAGCGCTACAGGGTCAATAACGACACCATTACCGATAACACAGACACACCCTTCATTAAAAATGCCTGAAGGAATCAAATGCAGAACAACTGTTTTATTATCGAAACAGATGGTATGGCCGGCATTGGCTCCGCCCTGATAGCGGACAACGATATCGTACTTGTCTGAAAGGTAGTCTACAAGCTTTCCCTTGCCCTCATCACCGAACTGTGTGCCGACTATTACGGTTGCAGACTGGGACGGTGTAATGAATTGATTTGGTTCCACGACGATTGGTTTTAACGGATATAATGATCTAAATGATCAAGAAGCTCACTCTTTCCCTTTCCGGAAAAAGATGAATAATTTACAATAAATTTGGCTTTAGCCGCGCAACTTTCCATAATCCGCCGGGCCTTTGCCATCTCCTTTTGTGTCAGCTTGTCAAACTTGGTCAGCACAATACCGTAAGGACGCTCATGATAATCAAGAAAATTGATCATTGCCCTGTCAGAATCCATAGCCGGATGGCGGGCATCGAAAAGCAGTACAACCAGGGAAATAGTTCGACGTTCCTCAATATACGATGAGAGAAGATTGCCCCATGCGGCTTTCATTTCCTGACCAACAGAGGCATAACCATATCCGGGAAGATCAACAAAATAAAACTCCTGATTGATGCGGAAATAGTTTATCAGTCTTGTTTTTCCAGGCGTTGAGCTGGTTTTGGCAAGTCCTTTCAGCCCGGTGAGAGAGTTGAGAAGAGTTGATTTTCCTACATTCGATCGGCCCGCAAAAACTATTTCAGGAGCGGATTCTTCCGGCAAACCGGAGAGAGCGGAAACACTTATGTGAAAGGCAGCACTGGTGATCTTCATACAAAAAGAGCGGTCAAACAAAAAGAGCAATAAAAAGGAAGCTAAAAACCTTGCGTTAAAAACCCAAATGTTTAACTTTCATCCGGTTTTTTACGTATTCCATACGGGCACCTTGAACATTTATTGAGATGCCCATCCTCCAAAAAGGAAGAACAGAGAAGATGCCACTCTTCATATATAACTCCCTCAGCAGAAACAAAGAGCAGTTTGAACCCCTGCGCCCTGGATTCGTCAGCATCTATGTATGCGGACCAACCGTCTATGGCCACTCCCATCTCGGTCATGCAAAAAGCTACGTCTCTTTTGACGTTGTCGTCCGCTGGCTGCGCCACTCCGGTTACCGGGTAAAATATGTCCAGAACATCACCGATGTTGGCCACCTGACCGATGATGCCGATGAAGGTGAGGACAAGATCATGAAACAGGCCCGCCTTGAAAAAACCGATCCTATGGAAATCGCGCAGTTCTACACCCGCAGTTTCTACGAGGATATGGATAAGCTCGGTATTCTTCGACCCAACATTGCCCCGGCGGCAACCGCTCATATTCCTGAGCAGATAGCGCTGATTGAACGATTGGTAGAGAGCGGTCACGCCTATGCGGTCAATGGAAACGTCTATTTCTCCGTAGAGTCTTTCAGCGGATATGGCAGACTTTCCGGACGTACCGACCTTGAGGCCCAGCAGTCCGGCAGCCGGGTAGAGGTGCGCTCTGAAAAACGGCATACATCTGATTTTGCTCTCTGGAAAAAAGCTGAAGAGAATCATCTGATGAAGTGGCGTTCTCCATGGGGTACCGGCTATCCAGGATGGCATCTTGAGTGTTCAGCCATGTCGATGAAGTACCTTGGCGAAACGATTGACATTCACGGCGGAGGTATGGAGAACAAGTTTCCTCACCATGATTGTGAAATAGCCCAGGCCGAAGCTGTGACCGGCAAACCTTACGTCAGGTTCTGGATGCACAACAACATGGTGACGGTCAATGGAATTAAAATGGGCAAATCCCTGAAGAATTCTGTCAACCTGAAAGATCTCTTTTCCTCTTTTGATCCGATTGTCATCAGATTCTTTATTCTTCAATCGCATTATCGCTCGCCGCTTGACTTTTCGGATATCGCAATCCGTGCTTCGCAAACCGGCCTTGAAAAGCTGCATGAGAGCTACCGACGTCTCACTGAAACGAACACCGGAAGCGGCATGTTTGAGGTTGAGCCTTATCAGCACCGCTTTAACGAAGCGATGAACGATGATTTCAATTCCCCGATTGCCGTCTCGATTCTCTTTGAACTCTCGAAAGCACTCAATGCAGCGCTTGACCGAAGCGAAGGAGTATCTGAAATCGCAAGAGAACAGGTCAGGGCATTTCTGGATATGGCGGGAACAGAGGTTCTCGGAATCCTCCAACCCGAAGGGAAGGGTGGGGATAAACAGAGTGAAGGGGCAGGAAAAACACTTGATGGTGTTATGGCCCTCCTTCTTGAGCTTAGGGCAGAAGCTCGAAAGAACAAGGATTTTGCACTCAGTGACAAACTGCGTGACCGTCTGCTTGAAGCCGGAATCGAGATCAAGGATACCAAGGAAGGGGCTTCCTGGTCGGTGAAATGAGTTGAATGAACAATATCGTCAATTTCGTCTATCAAGTCCACCCCGTCAATTCTTCAAAGATACTCTTGCAGCCCCTCCCTCCTCAGCAGATCTGCAACTTCTTCTACGCGGTGAGAGCACCCTTTGTTGCAAACAAGAAGTGCATCCGCTGTATCGACAATGATCACGTCACTTAAACCTATCGTACAGACAAGCTTGCCCGCAGGCTTTCGGATATAAAGATTTTCACAATCTATCTGCACCAGGCTCCTTTCGGGTTCTGCTGCATCCATTACAACCCTGCTGCCAGCAACCTTCATCACCTCATCCCAGCATCCAAGGTCGGTCCAGCCAAACTCCCCGGTAAGCACGAACACCTCTGCAGCCTTCTCCATAACGCCATAATCGATCGAGACAGGGTGAATCCAGGAGTAAACATCCTCTATAACTTTCTTCTCATCAGGAGTACCGAGGTGATGATAAATATTGAGCAGATCCTTGTAGAGATCAGGCATTGATCGTTCAAACGCAAGAGAGATTGCATCAATATGCCAGATAAAAACTCCGCTGTTCCAGTAAAAGTCTCTGCTTTCAAGAAAATGTATCGCCGTCGTATAGTCCGGTTTTTCGGCAAACGCTTTAACCTTGAACAGCTTGAAATCATATCCCTCTGTCAAGGAGTGCGAAAGCGGAAGCTCCTCTTCAGCCTGAATATATCCATAGACTGTTTCAGGCCTGTCTGCGGTAACACCAATCGTTACAAGACCCTTGGTCTCTCTGGCTATCGCAATAGCAGCATCAACCATTTTTATAAAGGCTCCATCATCAAGAACAAGATGATCAGAAGGGAGTACGACCGTAATAGCATCGGGATCCCTTTTTTTAATATGTGCAGTTGCAAGCGCTATACAGGGAGCCGTGTTCCTGCTCACTGGCTCGACAATTATATTTTCAGGCCTTATGCCGCATGAAGAGGAAGAAAGAAGCTGAGAGCCGTTTTCTCCTGTAACAACGAGAATATTCTCCTCATTAACGGAACCTTTGATCCTCTGAACGGTTTTGGCGATCATGGTCCCTTCATCAAAGAGATCAAGAAACTGCTTTGGAATTTTTTTTCTCGACTCAGGCCATAGATTCCTGCCAATACCCCCGGCCATAATCACAGCGAAAACATGATTACCTGATCCATTACTCATGGGAGCTGTTATCCTTTATAAATAGTTAATAACGGGACTGACGACTGTCATAGTCATGAAATTTACCTTTTTTCAACTCAGATAGCGAAAGAGAGAGAAAGGATTATAAGCTCATATTTGTCAATAAGCCTAAAATGTCGTTTTTTGGGTGTAAACCAATGAACAGAAGGATAAAGCTGATGGAACGATTGAATAATGAGTTATCAATACTGCAAGCGTTATGCAAAGAACATGCAATAGAGCTCGACTCGTCAAAACTTGACAAGCTGGTGCTCTACGGCAACCTTCTTGAGGAGTGGAATCTGAAGGTAAATCTGATCAGTCGAAAGGAGAATTCTCCGGTGATCATCAGGCATATTTTTCACTCTCTCTTGATCAGCAGTTATCACTCATTCAGAAAGGGTGAAAAAGTTCTCGATCTCGGTACAGGGGGAGGACTGCCCGGGATACCACTCTCCATAGCATTTCCTGATACACAGTTTCTGCTCGTTGACGCGACCGGAAAAAAAATAGCCGCCTGCCAGACTATGATAAAGGATCTTGGCATCACCAATGCCATTGCCATGCACACAAGGGTGGAAGAGCTTAAAGGGGTTATTTTTGATACCGTACTCTCAAGGCAGGTAGCTCCTCTTGAACAACTCTGTGCGTATGCGGCGAGATTGTTGAAGCCCAAAGGAACTCTTATCTGCCTGAAGGGTGGCAATCTGGAGAAGGAGATTTCAAAAGCGATTGAGTCGAGAGAAAAAAACAACGGTTTACCACTGTCGGTAGAGTTGTTTCCTATCAGTACAGTGAACACTGTTTTCTCTGAAAAACAGATAGTCATTGCCCGGAGATAGTGTCTATCCGCCGGGCAATGACTAATTTTCAGAGGTCAGGAAGAGTGATGAACCAGGCAGATCAGGCTGTTGCTGCTGCTGCTGTTTCCTCAGTTTTCTTTGAGCCTTTGACTCGTTTTGCACGATCCTGCTTGCCTGCTGTCGGGGCTGTTGGATAGGCTTCGGTATAATCGACAAGCTCTATTACCGCCATTTTAGCTGCATCACCGAATCGGGGGGCAAGCTTTATAACTCTTGTGTATCCACCATTGCGTGTGCCGACTTTGGCTACAATCTCTTCAAAAAGAATTCTTATGACCTGCTTGTCGCGGATATCCTTGAAGATTTCACGCTGTGCATGAACTGTACCTGCTCGAGCTTTGGTTATGAGCTTCTCAGCTACACGGCTTAACTCTTTTGCTTTTGCCTCAGTCGTCTCAATACGCTTGTAGAGGAAGAGCTGTGTTGACAGATTGCTGAGTGTCGCCTTTCTATGGGCAGCGGTTCTTCCAAGTTTTCTTGCCGGCTTAACTTTACGCATGACTTGTTTCTGTTCTCAATATTTCAAAAAATCGGTTACTGTACTTATCACTTCATCTGATATTTGGTAATATCCATACCAAATTTCAGGTCAAACTTTTCAAGCTGCTCTTTGAGTTCCGTTAGAGACTTCTTGCCAAAATTCTTGTAGTTGAGCAACTCATCCTCCTTACGGGAAACCAGATCACCAATGGTATCGATTTCGGCAAGCCTCAGGCAGTTGTGTGAACGTACAGAAAGGTCAAGGTCTTCAATCTTGGTGTGCAGCAGTCTGCGCATTGTTTCAAACTCATCGTCCTGCTGCTTGAACTCCTCTTCGGTAAACTCTTCCTCGGTAGGGGAGAAATTCGCAAAGAAGGTGACATGATCAGTGATGATCTTGCCGGCAAGACTGATGGAATCATCAGGCGTTACAGAGCCGTCAGTTTCAACATCAATAATCATCTTTTCGTAATCGGTACGCTGACCTACACGAGTATTCTCAACCGTAAACTTGACATTTCTGATCGGTGTATATATTGCATCAATAGCAATATAACCTATCGGCATACCTTCCGGTCTGTTCTCCTCAGCAGGTACATAACCACGTCCACGACCGACATAAAGATCAATTTTCAGAGTAGCACCTTCATTTACCGTAGCAATATGCATATCACTATTCAAGACCTCAAACTCACCTTCTTGAGCAATAATATCACCTGCCATGAACTCCTTCGGACCTACAATGGTAATGGAGGTCTTGCAGTTTCTTTTGCAGGTAGACTTGAATCGAACCCTCTTAAGATTGAGTACAATTTCAGGAACATCCTCGCGAACACCGTCAACTGCGGCAAACTCATGGAAAACGCCATCTATTTTCAGACCTGTTATTGCAGTTCCCGGTAGTGAGGCAAGCAGAACCCGTCTCATAACGTTCCCCAGGGTCACACCGTAACCGCGCTCAAGCGGTTGAGCGATGAACCTGCCGAAACTGTCAGTATGATTGGCTTCGTCAACCTCTATTTTTGCAGGCATCTGCATCTGGTATATCATAGTATTTATACCTTTGAATTCATTAAAATCACTTGGAATACAGCTCAACAACCAACTGTTCGTTATAAGGCTCCTGTATTTCCGTTCTCTCGGGTATGCTCAGGAAAACCGACTTCTGGTTTGCCTTGTCTACCTGTATCCATGTTGGAATACGCGACTCTGGTGCTTTATTCAAAGAATCAGTTACAGCATCCATATTCTTGCTTCTCTGACGAAATTCAATCAAATCTCCAGGTGTAACGAGATAAGATGGAATGTTGACCTTTTTACCGTTGATCAAAAGATGACCGTGTGTTACAAGCTGACGTGCACCGGCTCTTGATGGAGCAAATCCACTGCGAAACACAACATTGTCAAAACGTCTTTCGATAAGCCTGACCAGGTTATCACCTGTTACGCCTCTCTGTGAAGCGGCTTTCTTGAAGTAATTGCGGAACTGCTTCTCAAGAATTCCGTAAATATACTTCATCTTCTGTTTTTCTCTAAGCTGAAGTGCATACTCTGATACCTTGCCTTTCCTTGACTGACCATGCTGGCCTGGAGGAAAAGGACGTCTTTCGAGATATTTTTCAGCCTTGGGGGTAAGCGCTACTCCCAACCTGCGTGATACTTTTGTTATCGAGCCTCTGAATCTTGCCATGTCAATTGCTTCATTGAAATTCTATGAATATATATAATCAGACCCTTCTGCGTTTCGGAGGACGACATCCATTGTGAGGAATCGGCGTTATATCCTTGATGGTACGCACATCAAGACCTGCCCCCTGCAACGCTCTGATAGCAGCATCACGTCCAGCTCCCGGACCTTTGATAAAGACATTGACATGACGCATGCCAAGGTCATAAGCTTCTTTTGCGGCTGCTTCCGATGTAATCTGGGATGCATAAGGGGTATTCTTTTTTGACCCCTTGAAGCCATTCTTACCGGCACTTGACCAGGAAACTGTGTTGCCCTGAAGATCGGTAATAGTTACCATGATGTTGTTGAACGATGCCTTGATATGCACGGCACCTTCAGGGGTAACCTTAACTTTCTTTTTTTTCCTACTTATTGTAGCCATGAACTTACATTCTTTAGTCTCGAAGATTTATTGCCTGCACTCTACTACTTCTTGGCTGCCTTTTTCTTGCCAGCTACAGTCTTGCGCTTACCTTTTCGGGTCCTTGCATTTGTAGACGTTCTCTGTCCACGAACAGGAAGAGATCGGCGATGGCGCAAGCCACGATAACAACCGATATCCATCAGACGCTTCACAGCAAGCTGCTGCTCACCTCGTGCCTGACCCTCTACCTTATAACTTTCAGCAATAATTTCCCTTATCGCATGCGCTTCTTCATCATTCAGCTCAGAGATCTTGCGGTCAGGAGCAATTCCTGCTCTCTGAAGAATGTTCTCCGCTGATACTCTCCCTATACCATAAACGTGCGTTAAAGCGATAACCGCATGTTTGTTTAACGGCAAATTTACCCCAGCTATCCTCATATGCTCTTTAAAGTTCTATTGTTTTTTCTGAAGATCAACCCTGGCGCTGCTTATGGCTTGGATTCACTTTGCAAATCACAAATCTCTTACCTTTGCGCTTGATAATGCGGCAGTGCTCGCAACGTTTCTTAATAGAAGAATATATTTTCATAATAGATCCAACATGCAATAATTAATCCGACTATCCGAAATCTGAAAAGGCATGTAATGTAAAAAATAAAGATCAAAGAATCAACATCAAGATCATTTATTTCAACACTTATTTGTAGCGGTAGGTTATCCGCCCTTTTGATATATCATAAGGAGATATCTGTACTTTCACCTTGTCGCCGGGCAAAATCCTGATGTAGTGCATCCTGATTTTGCCGGAAACATGCGCAAGGACTTCAAGACTGTTTTCAAGTTTTACCTTGAACTGCGCATTTGGAAGCGCTTCCAGAATCACGCCTTCAATCTCTATTGCTTCTTCCTTGGCCAAGTTACTTTCTCCTTTATTCTATAATATGTTTTACGCTATCACGCCTTTTATGCAGTGAGAAACGTACGTGTAAGTACTTCCGCATTGCCGGGCCTTACGACTATCGTATGCTCAAAATGAGCAGAATGCTTTCCATCTTCTGTCACCGCCACCCATCCTCCCCTGCGGCTTATTGCCTTGCGTGAGCGGCCAAGCGCAATCATTGGCTCTATGGCGAGGGTCATGCCTTCGCGCAGCGGGACTCCTGTATTCTTCTTTCCATAATTGGGAACTGCCGGATCCTCATGCAGTTCACTGCCAATGCCGTGCCCAACCATATTTTCTATAACACTGAATCCGAATGAACGGGCATAATCCTCAATTGCTGAGGAGATATCATGAAGGCGATTACCGGTTACTGCCATGGCAATTCCCCTTTCAAGACATTCACGGGTAACATCAACAAGCTGCTGTACCTTTTCATCTATAACACCAAGTACAAACGTCCTGGCTGCATCTCCGTGATATCCACCCTTGTATGCGCCGCAATCGACTGATACAATGTCACCTTCCCTGATAACACGCTTGTGGCTTGGAACTCCGTGAACTACCTCTTCATTGATTGATACACAGAGGGTCGCTGGATAGGGCGTCACATCGGGATCGCCTTTCGGAGCATAATTCAGGAAACTTGGAACTCCATGATTGTCCCTGATAAACTCTTCAGCCATAACATCGAGTTTTTTCGTTGTCATGCCCGGCTGTATTTCAGTCTCAAGAAGATCGAGAGCTCTTGCTACAAGTGCTCCGGACTCTCTCATCAACTCAATCTCGCGTTCGCTTTTAATCGTGATCATATCGAATTTCTCTTACCTGCCCTGACGACCACGGGTTTTTCCTGACTTCATGAATCCATCATAATGACGCATGAGCAGATGACTCTCTACCTGCTGGAGTGTATCAAGACCGACACCTACAATAATAAGCAGGCTTGTACCTCCAAAAAACTGAGCAAACCCTGGGGTTACATTTCCGAACTTTGTGAGAAATGTCGGCAGTACTGCAATGATAGCAAGTGAAATAGCACCAGGAAGCGTAATACGTGTCAGAATATTGTCAATAAATTCAGCAGTACCTTTACCTGGCCTCACTCCAGGGATGAAACCTCCCTGACGGCGCATCGTATCTGCTACCTCCTTGGGATTGAAGGCAATGGCTGTATAAAAATAGGTGAAGAAAACGATCATTGTACCAAACATCAAGGCATACCACCATGAATCATAAGCAAAGACTTTAGCTATAGACTGCATCACCTCACTGTCAGGAAAGAAGGAGACAAAGGTACCCGGAAGGAACATGATCGACTGGGCAAAAATGATAGGCATGACACCAGCAGTATTGATCTTCATCGGAATATACTGAGTACTGCCGCCATACACCTTGCGTCCAACAACGCGCTTGGCATGCTGAACCGGTATACGCCTTGTCCCGACAGTCAGGACAACGACAAAAGCAACGATCGCGGCCATCATGGCGAGAATAATGACTTCGATAATCCAGTTCTTGCTGCCAAGTGAGACAGAACGAAGTTCCGCAACAAGTGACTGAGGAAATCTTGAGAGAATACCGATCATGATAATAAGCGATATTCCGTTACCGATACCGCGTTCAGTAATCTTCTCTCCGAGCCACATAACAAAAACTGTCGCTGAGGTAAGAAGAATGACTGCTGTAACAGTAAAGAAAATACCGGGGTCCGGAACAACGATCTTTCCAAATGATGAGGGACTCGACAGGCTGACACTGACACCCCACGACTGAAGTGCAGCAATCAGAACCGTACCATATCTTGTCATCTGGCTAATTTTCTGACGACCATCCTCTCCCTCTTTCTGCAGCTTCTGAAAGTAGGGGGTAACGGCACCGAGAAGCTGGACAATAATAGAGGCTGAAATGTACGGCATGATGCCGAGAGAGAAAATCGAGGCTCTTTGAAATGCTCCTCCTACGAAGAGATCAAAAAGACCGAAGAGATCGTTGGCATGGGACGGCGATGCGCCTGCTACAGCAGACGCATCAACACCCGGAATAGTAATATGAGAACCAAGCCTGTAAACAAATAACAGAAGAAGCGTATAAAGGATCCTCTGACGAAGTTCAGGGATTTTATTTATGTTCCTTATACTTTCAGTAAGCTTCATAGCGGCTTTTTAACAGATTCAGGGCTTGGTGGATTTTTTCGCTCTCTTGATCAGTCTTGCTTTTGGTTTCAAGAGTGCGTCTTCTACAGAAAGATCCCTGACTTTTGATGCCTCTTCAAGCGTACGGAATGCTTTGACAGCAGTACCACCAGCAGCGATAATTTTTTCTTCAGCACTCTTGCTGAACGCATGAGCAGTAATTGTAATCGCAGTGGTCAGCTCTCCATTACCGAGAACCTTGAAATAGTCTGCATTGCTTGCATGAAGCAGTGCCTTGAGATCAAGAACGGTAATTTCGTTGCCGATGATACCCTCCTCAATCCATATGCTGATCTGGGTAAGATTAACCGTACTTACCGGCTTTCTGTCAATCGGTGTAAAACCAAATTTTGGCAGTCTGCGATAGACAGGAACCTGGCCACCTTCCATAATCGGTCTTTTGTATCCGCTTCTGGCCTGCTGACCTTTATTACCTTTGCCAGCCGTCGTTCCGTTTCCCGAACCCTGACCGCGGCCGACACGCTTTTTTGTTTTAACCGCGCCACCCTTTGCTGGACGAAGTGAGCTTAAATCCATGGTTTCAATTCCCTACTTGCTATTAGTAAAATCTTAGACTTCTTCAACCTTTACAAGGTGCTGAACAACCCTGATCTGTCCTCTTGTGCAGGGATTATCCTGCCGGTCTACGTGATAATTCGGTCTGCCCAGTCCAAGTGCCTTGATGGTAGCCTTCTGCTTTTTAGTGCCACCGATAATGCTGCGCACCTGGGTAATCTTTATTTTTTTCTCACTCATGATCGCACTCTTTCGTTTTAGCTTTCAAAAACCTCTTTCAGGCTCTTTGACCGTCTCTCTCCAACATCATAGGCATCAGATATACTCTGCAAGCCAAGAATTGCTGCTTTAACCACGTTGTGGGGGTTCGATGAACCAAGCGATTTAGTCAGAATATCATGTATACCAGCCATTTCAAGTACGGCCCTTACAGCTCCGCCTGCGATAAGACCGGTACCCGGTGTAGCTGGCTTCATAAGAACCTTAGCCGAACCATACTTGGCAATAATCTGGTGCGGGATTGTTCCCTTGACAATATTTACCTTGATGACATTTTTCTTGCCATCTTCAACACCTTTTGCAATTGCATCCTGAACTTCGTTTGCTTTTCCAAGCCCGTAGCCTACATGTCCCTCTTTATCACCAACGACAACAATAGCATTGAATCCGAAGCGTTTACCGCCTTTCACAACTTTTGCAGTCCTGTTGATATGTACCAGCTTCTCTTTCAGATTTAACTCACCGGGCCTGATACTCTTAGCAGATGTTTTCGCCATTTACCTATCTCTTTGAAAGTTTTTAAAAGATCAGTCCTGCTTCTCTCGCACCATCAGCCAACGCTTTGACTCTGCCGTGATAACGAAAACCATTCCTG
>JAAXXL010000047.1 GCA_013334485.1 Chlorobiaceae bacterium
TACATCGAGGTGCCGGGATAAGGGGTGATGATCTGAAATATCGGCATGAAGACATTGTTCTTGCTGACAAACCTCACCAGGTCATCCATATCCTCGTAACTGTCGAGATCGGGATTGACAAGAAAATTGCCCTGAACATTCAGACCGGCCTGACGACACTCCTCAATCAGACGGGCGAATTGGTCGGCGGAGTTGACATGACCTTTATTGTATGCTTCAAGCGTACTCTGTTTTATCGACTCAAACCCTACAAGAACCATAATACAGCCTGCCGCAACGAGCTTTCGAACCGTCTCCTTGTCCTCAAGAAAATTGATACTGAAGAAAACGCTGAAGTTTATGTCGCACTCCTTGATAAGGTCAAGGGTCTCCCACAACCGTTTCTTGCTGACACCAAGGTTCTCGTCACAAAGCATGAACCATGGTTTTGATGATTTGTTCTTTGCCTTAAAAAAAACCCTTTTGGCCGTTTCGATCTGTTTTTTGAGATCTTCAGGCTTCTGTGCCCGGTAGAGCTTTCCGGTAAAGTTCGGGGTAACGCAAAAGGAGCATTCATATGGGCAGCCTCTTGTGATATAGATCGGAATGGATTTTGTGCCGTCTACTTTTGTGCGTTTCGAGGCTTTGGCAATCCGTTCATAATCAAGAGGGATAATCTCCTTGACCTGTGGAAACTCTTTTGAGTTGTAGGACTCCCTGAGGCTGTTCGAGGCAACATCATCAAGTATGGTTTGCCAGAGGTTCTCAGCTTCGCCGCACACGAGAGAGTCGGCATGGGGAGCAGCCTCTTCGGCATTGAAGGAGACATGCAACCCGCCAAGAATGACCTTTTGACCTCTTTTGCGAAACTCATCGGCAATTTCGTAAGCCCTTGTTGCATCGATCGTTCGCGACGTTATACCAACAATGTCGTACTTCTGGTTATAATCGACCGTATCACCGAAATGTTCATCGATAATCTCGATATGATGGTGCTCCGGTGTCAGACTCACCAGAACACCAAGCGCCATATTGAAGAGCGGCTTCTGATTTGATTTCGAGTCCTTTTTCCCTTTCGGAGCAATGAGAAGTAACTTGAGAGATTTATTGCCTGACGGTACCGGGTTACTCATGCTTGAGGTCTTTTAACTGTCGGTTGTACATTTCAATTAACAACATTGCAAGAACAACGATCTCTGATAATTGTCGGGCAATAAACCCGCTGCATCTTAGGATCTGATCAAGAGATCAATCAATTCAGGGCCTTGTTATACTCCTTTTTATGCCTGGTCTGCTCATGATTGTTCAGATTAAAGGGAATATGAAGCCATTTATCCTTGAAAACGGCACTGCCGGGCTCAAGACCGGTAAGACTGATAGGCAGCGAAATAATTTTACGCTGGTTGCCGATATGGACATAAAGCTCATCACCGGTAACCCATACATCAATATCAACAGGATTGGCAAACATCAGTTTCAACTGCACCTCATAGATGTCGCCGTTACGAACGAACTTGATCGGCGGTTCATCATACATGAGATCGGAAGGATCGGTATCACCGTACATATCCTTTGCGAACTGCTCAAGAGCCTTCAGACCGACAATTTCCTCTTCATACATCCTGAGTTTCTTGACCGGAAGGGGTGAAAATCCCTCTTCTATTTCGCCAAGGTACTTCTGCTGTATAGCTTTCCAATTCTCCAGATATCCACTGTTCTCGTTTGTGTCAAGAAGCCTGTTGACCAGCACCATATCAACCTTGAATCCGTAAAGGTTCAGATAGGTCAGAGCCCTCATGGTCTCCTTGATGGACATCTTTTCAGCATTCATGACAAGGCGGACAGTTGACTTCTGGTTATCGGTGAGAATCTCGCGTATACCTTCCAGCTCATCAAAAACCTGATCCACCGAATCCATTGCCTCATCAGGCGGAATGTAGTAGGCAATCTTGTCAGACATTTTTGAAAGCGGCTTGCTGAGCGGTCTGACAATATATTTTGTAACATTTTTAACGGCCTTCATACCCCATGCAAGGGTATCGGGAAGGGAGAGAAGTCTGAGGGTTTCGCCTGTTGGTGCAGTATCGAGCACAAGAACATCATATAGCCCCGAGGCTTTATAGCGCTTGATTCGCAAAAGGGAAAAGAGCTCTTCCATTCCGGGAAGGATGGTCATCTCATCGGCCATAACCCCTGAAACCCCCTGGGCCATGAATATGCGGGTATAGAACTTCTGTACCGATTGCCAGTTCTCCTTGAGATCTACATAGGGATTGACCTCTATGGCATGCAGGTTTTCAGTAATCCTGGTCGGTTCGGCACCAAGCGTGAGGTTGAAAGAGTCCGAAAGACTGTGCGCTGGATCTGTTGAGAGAACAAGGGTACGATAGCCAAGTTGCGACAAGCGAACTGCTGTTGCCGCAGAAACACTGGTTTTACCAACTCCACCTTTACCTGTAAACGTTAAAATACGCATAAGCAGAACATTGAATTAAAATGTACAATGAAAAGTTGATGCCGCTGAAAATGAACTTCGCTAACTCTCACGTGCAGCCAATAACAGGGCTACAGAGATAAACTATCCGGAACAAAAAAACAGTTTCCCTGCACCGAGAACCTTGCGGCCGACCGTTGCCCGTTATTCAGCTAAAATTAAAAAGGGGGCTGAGCAGATGATGTTACCAAAAATAAATTAAATGCGAATCTCTACAGAAAAACCATATATCTATTATCAAACCACATACTGAATTAAATAACGAGGCATAATGATATTTTTTAAGAATCAAAACCTCGGTATACCAGCAAGAACGCATGTAATGTACTAATTGTTAAAGGTTTATTGCAAGAATTTTCTTAATCCATTAACAGGTAATGCAACAACAGTAAATGCAATTTTGATTATTCCATATAATAGAAAGAGTGCGTTGTAATAATTATAATATTTGCGCTAATGAAACATAAGTTATTATATAACATTTCGTAATTATGGGAAGATATCTCTATTGGGCACCTCTATTAATTGTCGTGAGCCTTTGAAGACGAGGCGGACGGAACAGAGAGGCCTGAGTCCATCCTGATGCATCGGGAAGGGTAAAAAAGGTGGCGCTCTCTTTTGCTCCTGAAACACAGCACCGGAATGAACCAAACCGCTTTCTCTCCTGAATTATTTGTGATATGTGATTCGGTTCTTTAGTTTAACCTTGTATTTTTCCATACCATGGATTTCCCTGCTCCCCGGTTGATTGCTGAGAATCCCGACGACTTCGGGACGTGAGGCGCTCATAGCCAGGGATTGATGGAGAGAACAGATCTATATTATAGCCGTGCCCAATCAACCAATTGAACAGTGACCGGGTGAGTGATAGTCGTTCAAACAGAAACACAGAGAAAAGAAACCCCGGAAACGGGCCATTCAAAACCCTCTACAGCCGCAAACTTGTAGCGCCGGCTATGCGTTCGGCCGAACCCCTTTCAAAACTGGCTCTTATCATCAGGTTCCTCAAACCGGTTACCTGGATTCCTGTCATGTGGAGCTTTCTATGCGGTGCAGTCTCAAGCGGATCGTTTGGATGGAATGATATTACCGGTGGTAAATTTATCCTCGGCATGCTGCTTACCGGCCCTCTGGCAAGCGGAACCTGCCAGATGCTGAACGACTATTTTGACCGCGATCTTGACGAGATCAACGAGCCGAACCGTCCGATTCCCGGAGGAGCAATCTCACTGAAAAACGCCACCATCCTGATTGCCGTCTGGTCAGTAATTTCAGTCATTACCGGATACCTGATTCATCCCCTGATAGGTTTTTATGTTGTGATCGGTATCGTTAATGCCCACCTCTACAGTGCCAACCCCATCAAGCTGAAAAAACGGCTCTGGGCTGGCAACACAATCGTTGCCCTCTCCTACCTTATCATACCCTGGATCGCCGGAGAGATCGCCTACAACCCCAGCCTTACACTCTCTTCACTTCAGCCATCGCTGATCGTTGCTGCACTCTTTACCCTCTCCAGCACAGGCACCATGACCATCAACGACTTCAAGTCCATTGAAGGTGATCGCCAGGTGGGAATCAGAACTCTGCCGGTTGTATTCGGAGAAAAAAAAGCTGCCCTCATTGCGGCAATCCTGATCAACATCGGTCAGCTCCTTGCGGCCATCTACATGCTGCTCACAGGCCAGAACACCTATGCGCTTATTGTTGCCCTGCTCGTTATCCCTCAGTTTTTTTTGCAGTTCAGCCTTGTCCGCTCACCCTCGACAATGGATGTACGCTATAACGCCATTGCCCAGAATTTTCTTGTTGCCGGAATGCTGGTGTGCGCATTTGCCATAAAAGCTGCAAAACCATGAGATTCAGTTGCACGCCGGAAATATCCGTCATTATGGCAACATTCAACCGTGCCCGTCACCTTGAAACCGCTGTAGCGAGTGTCATAGCACAATCATATACCAACTGGGAGCTCATCATCGTTGATGACGGCAGTTCTGACAACACCTTCGATCTGCTCGACCCCTATATCCGGAAGTTTCCAACTATCCGCTATCTGAAACACAGCAACCGCAAGGCCGCGCTCTCACGCAATGCCGGTATCCAGGCATCATTCGGCCGATACATCACATTTCTTGACAGTGACGATCACTATCTCTCGAACCATCTTGAATCAAGAATGGAGATCGTATCCCGGCTTCCTGAAATCGATTTGATCTCCGGTGGTTTTCTCTGCGATGACACCATCATGGTCCGGGACTGTAAAAACCCCCGGCACCTCATCAACATCAGGGAGTGTGCTCTTGGCGGCACGTTTTTCGGAAAAAAAGAGATCTTTTCTGCGCTCGAAGGGTTCAGGGATCTTGATTACGCTGAGGATACCGACCTCTGGGAGCGAGCTGCAGAGAACTGTTCGGTCAAAAAAATTGAGGAACCGAAAACCTATGTCTACCGACGCGCTGATGACAGTACAACCCTTAACTACTGACTCTCGATGATTTCAACCGTTACCGCATATTGCAGTTCAAGCAATCAGGCACCCGGAGAGTACTTCACTGCCGCCGAAGCTCTTGGCCGTGCTCTGGCAAAAAACGGAATCGGTCTGGTCTTCGGAGGAGGCAGAGTCGGATTGATGGGCTGCATTGCCGATGCCGTACTTGAAAATGGAGGCCGGGTCAAAGGGATCATTCCCCGCTTTCTTGAAGAGCGGGAGGTTGCTCATTACGGACTGAGTGAGTTGCATGTGGTTGAAACCATGCACGAGCGAAAAATGAAACTTGCCGAATGGGGCGATGCCTACCTGGTACTGCCGGGAGGCTTCGGCACTATTGATGAACTGATGGAGGTGATTACCTGGAAACATCTCGGCCACCATCAAAAGCCAATCATTCTCCTGAACATAAACGGCTTCTGGGAGCCGCTGCTCAACTTTTTCGAGCGGATCGCAAATGAACATATGATCCCGGAAGAACATGGGAAACAGTACTCGGTATGCGATACTGTTGAAGATGCCCTCAAACTGCTGGTACACTGAAGCGTCCCGGAGTGAGCAGCTAAACCAATTACGGGAAAGCGATCAGAGCAGCTATCTCTGTGTAACCCAGAATAAAAGAAACCGCTTCCGCCTCTTTTTTTCCCGCCGAAACGGAAAAGCATCCTGAAGTGCCTCGATCACCAGCGTCATGGCCGGTTCAGTCCAGCGTTCAGGATGCCCTTCAAGCCAAAGCCCCACCGTTGCACAAACCTGCCCCTGGGTTGCGCCTTCGGGTGTCGTAAAGAGCCAGAGATTACAGACATCACAGACTCCTGCTATATAGCCACGGTAATCACCGGCACTGACCTCTTTTGCCGGCTGACCGGCATCATATTTCTTGTATTCCCGCCACACACCAACAAGATCGTTTCCGGTAATCAATGCACATCTTCCATCTGGCGGGAGAGAAGTCGTCCGGCTGTAACCATCAGAATTTTCTTCATATCGGATCCCTTGTTAGATAAGACTGCGCGAAATTACAAAAATTCCCGGTAAATCTCGTAAGCTCCCTGACACCACACCGAAAAAGCTCCGTTATCAATCGTCGTGAGCGGTTTGAAGATTTTTGAACCACGAAACAGACGAAATTACACGAAATTTTGTAGGGGCAATCCCTTGTGGTTGCCTTGATTTTTCTCTTCGTCCTCGCAGTTCATGACGTCCATGTCGTCCATGATGTCCATTTCGACCGTGAGCACTAAAACCGTTTCTGATAGACATGACAGTAAGGCCTCTGTCCATTCTTTTCATAATAGTCCTGATGGTACCCTTCGGCTTCCCAGAAGGTTCCGGCCTTTTCGACACTGGTAGCAACACTAAATCCCTTCGCTTTCAACTCAACAATCAGTTTTTCGGCAACACGCTTCTGCTCATCATCACGGTAAAAAACTGTCGACCGGTACTGTGTTCCCCTGTCCGGGCCCTGGCGGTTAATCTGTTCCGGATCGTGAATTTCGAAAAAGAGCTTTGCAAGGGTCTCATAACTCACCAGCGAGGGATCAAACTCAATCTCAACCGCCTCGGCATGTCCTGTTTTTCCGCTGCACACCTCTTTATAGGTTGGCTTCTCCGTCAAACCGCCAATGTAACCCGATTTGGCTGAAAGCACCCCTTTTACCTTGCCGAAATGGTACTCGACACCCCAGAAACACCCTCCGGCAAAAATCGCCTTATCTGTTTTTGTTTGAAGCGTTGCTTCAGGCTGAAATTGCAGGGAGAGAGAGTTGACACAGTGTCGCACATTTTTCGGAGTAAGCCCTTCATGCAAAAAAACATGGCCCAGATGTGCGCCGCATTTTGCACAAACTATCTCAGTGCGCCTCCCGTCAGCATCAGGAATCTCTTTTACTGCCCCTGCAATGGCATCATCAAAACTCGGCCAGCCACATCCGGAATCAAACTTGTGATTTGAGTAAAAAAGAGGCGCATCGCACCGGCGGCAGAGATAACTCCCCTTCTCTTTGTTCTGGTAATATTTTCCGCTGAATGGAGCTTCGGTTCCTTTATGCAGAATCACCCGCTCTTCCTCCGGAGTCAACTTGTTAAAACTCATACCACTCTCCTTTTGAACATTAAAACGAGGCTTTTCAACTGCCTGCGACAACTTATCACCTCCACATCCATATAATAGAGCGAGTTGTATAAAAAGCAGAACAACTGCCATTGTACCCTGATATGGAGTTTTCCGGTCGCTGAAAAACATTGATGAGCGCTTGTTAATTACAGTGAAATCAAGACTACAATCAATAGAACCCGCACGCGCTGCTTAAGGTTTCCCTGAGCACACAATCATCTCATGGTGCAGTCGAGTCTGTTTCAAAGCAAAAAAAACATCCCGGCCAGATACCAGCGAGTGGCCTGTGTCAGGATGAACGGATAATCCCCCCCCTTTGGGCAAGGGGAAGTGCATATTCAGAAAGAAAGGTATCAGATACTGCAATCAGGAGTCCGCAGAATCATCCTGCTTTTCGGAAAGGGGTATAATATCTGAAAGCACTCCGGAAACTTTACCGAACAGAGTGCCGGCAGCAAAAACAGTGGCACCGGCAACAGCAATACCGGCAAGAGCATGAACAAAAGGCATCGCAACCGGAGCCAGAAGGACCGTTGGAACCGCTACTTTAAGCGTTTTGCTCTGCAAAAGAGCGTCCTGAATCTCCTCAATATTAAAACCCATGACATCAGTGTTTGAACTGTTTACTGCTGACAATCCTCGCAGGATTCAACAGAAATAATGCTATATGTTCAATATAGATAAATGACGTAACCTCGCCTCACAGAAGCGAAAAATTAACCGTTACGTTGCACAAACGGCCCTCATATCCTATACTAATTGCTGTATGTACCGGACAATTAGCTCAGTTGGTTAGAGCGTTCGCCTCACACGCGAGAGGTCAAAGGTTCGAGTCCTTTATTGTCCACCCCCCCTCCAGCCATGCACTTCTGCGAACCGTCTCCTGCCGGGATCGTGGTCTGATTATTGCATTAGACAAAGAGTGAACACATCTCACTCATTCTGCACTGCAATATAAAGAAAACCATTTGAATCACTCCTCAACCAGAGTATGGCAGGCTTTGACAACGCCAAGATAGAGAGCGGCCACTTTCTTCAGCGCAGGGCACGTTCAGTTTATGGCTTTGAGGCTATCGCCATACAGGTATATCACTTACCAATAACTATAAATAATTAAAATATTTATAGCGAATAATCATTGCAAGTGCATCAATTATTCGCTATATCATGATGTGATAAATAAGAAAATGCAATAATTTATTCGCGTGATATTTACTTGAGGAAAAATCAGTCAACAAAGGCAAAGATGAAAAGCAAGACGAACAACAGTGCAGAGAAGTCACCGGAACAGTTTGAAGAGGATATCCGACTCATGGCTTATTATCTATGGGAAGAAAAAGGCTCAAACAATGGTGCTGATATCGAGGATTGGATTGAAGCTGAAACATACCTGAATAACTGATTCACTTCGGCATAGAACAAGATTAAAGCGGCTGTCTCAGAAGCAAAACTGAGGCAGCCGCTTTTACCTTTTTTTCAAAACGCGATATCTCTGCTCTCCAGAAATCTTATTTACACGGTTGTCCGGAACAACACATAGAGCCGAGAACTTTAGAGACCTGGCTGCCTGCAGCCCCCACTACGAATCCGGCTGTGTTAAAAAGAAATCCGGCTACTTTCAAACCGACACCTGCAATTAAAACCGGAATCCCTATCGGAGGAATAAACATAAGGACACCTACAATATTTTTGACGATATCGGGTGTTTGAGTCTGCTCTTCCATGATGTTTATCTGTTAAAAGGTTCAATAATAGACCACTCTCTATATAACAGCGGTGTGCGGTGAAAAAGTTTGCAGAAATACACAATAAGAGCACCGCCATAGTCTCACCTTATGTCTCATAAAACCATCAAAACCATAATAATGAGACAAATCCCCCTTTTATAGCTCCTGCCCACCCCTTGTCTGCATGAAAACGAGGGACTGCATTACAACATAGATACAGGCCGTTATTTGTCCGTAATCCCAATAGTAATAAAGCTATATCATCGGTTACCGAGAGCGGCGACAAACAGGTATTGATCGTCAGATGTATCTTTGGCACGGGAGTTGATGCATTATAAACAGAATCAGAACTACTCAACTATCAACTACGACCAAAAGGGATACTATCATGAGAAACAACAAAGCTATTCGCACCATCGCTCTTGGAGCAGCACTTCTTGGCCTCTGCAGCATCTCTCCATCAGCCAATGCAGCGCCGGTCTCTCAGTCAGGAACTACCACCACAACCGTGACCATGCCGGAGTATATGGTGCTGCACTACTACAGTGCCGTAGCCCTGAACTTCTCAGCAACGTCGTCAAGTGCATCACAGACGGCTACGTCACCTCTGTCGGCTACCTGGACAACTCTCGGCGATACCTCAACAACTCTTGCTGCATCAGCAACGGAGGTCGGGCCGTCATCAGCCAAGATTTCGCTGAAGAATGCATGGGCGATTGCCGGTCTTTCAAGCAGCGGAACAGCAACCGTATCAATAACCGGAACGGATTTCTCGGCAACAAGAGTCGGTTCAACTTCCAAGATTAATGTAACCGGATACGGACTTGCCTCAACCAATGGAGTAAGCGGAGCCGTTTCAGGCGCTACTGTCACGACACTTCTTCGTGGCGTTACCGGCCAGACCCAGACAGTTGGTGATGTCAATATGACACTCAACTTCGGTAATACGACCGAGTCCGGTGCACATGCAGGATCGTTCACGATTACCGCACAGACCATCTGAATATAAGGGAATAAAAAATCCGGCATTGCTTGTTCAGAATGCCAAAACAGGTGAGGCTCCAGCGATGGAGCCTTGCTTGTTTTGTGCCTTTTTTTATCATTTTTGCATTTAAATGGTTTCGTTACCGAGGCTTATCTTTTCTGAAGGTTTAAAAATATTGAGATCGGAAACCGTATGAAACTTTTTTGTTTTGTATGATGTTTGTAAGTAAAAAGTAAAAAGCGGATATTAAAATATAAAAAAGATAGTTGCCGTGATATTGCGCCTGATCTGAGGTGATGATGATTGCTTCTCGTTCCATGTGCTTCGCTGACTGACTCGCAGTCATGCTCAGACACGAAATCAGCAACCCCTGACCTTTACACAGAGGGATATATGCAGTCTGAAAGAACTGAATCCATGGTTCAGCAAGGTGTTCTGATTCACGGGAAAAACTTTTTTCCCTGTGGGTTTGGTGCTGTTATATCATCCCTCAGCTACTCCCTTCAAAGAGATGGTACGACTTTGCATTATTTGACAAAAGGCAAGAGATGGGTCTATAAGATCAGGGCTCCGTAACAGTGCAGACAATCCATTTGTGAGGTATCAATAACAGACGATAAACAACCTAAAATTATCAGGAGCGAATATGTCAAAGATTGATCATTTACTTGGTGCTGTAGAAGAAAAAACTGGTGTTGCCAGTGTAGGATTAGAGCGGAAAAATGCAAGAATTAAACATGGAATAGGAAGTACAATAGAAGATATTCTTGGATGGGATGTTATTACTCGGGGTAAAGATGGAAGCTGCTATGAATTTTACTCAGCGCAGCCGCCATTGATTGGAATGACCCAGCCGCAACCTGTCAATTGTCCGCTTGGAATAGTGGCTTTTGATGGTTATAAAATTGATATTGACGAGGCAATCAAAATATTTCATTCACAAAATGGTGGGGGTAAATTTACGGAAATAACCCTTTCATGGCCATTAACTCATCCTCTTGCTAAAGAGCCTCACTGGTATTTCAGAACAAATCTTGGAAATACTGTAGTGATAGGAGCCAATTCTGGACAGATAGGAGGATTGCCTTATTTGACAGTTCTTTACATGGCTCATTCTAAATAACTGAAAATCAGGGTCGGGAACCTCGTTCCCGGCCTGTTTTATAGGAGAATTGAGTATTGATGGATACAGGAACACATACACCGAAATATTGTGTTTGGGAATTGACACTGCAATGCAATATGAACTGTATTCATTGCGGCTCTCGTGCAGGGCATAAACGTGAAAATGAATTATCGAATGAGGAGGCATTACGAGTGGCGGCTGAGCTTGTAGCTCTTTCTTGCGAGTATGTTACTTTTATTGGGGGAGAAATTTTTCTCTATAAAGGCTGGGAGAAGATTGCCCGAAAAATGACAGATAGCAGGGTTACGGTGAATGTGATTACCAATGGATTTCTCTTTGGAGACAAACAGGTAGAAGAGGTGCGATATGCCAATTTATCCAATGTGGCTCTTTCTATAGATGGTATGGAAGAAAATCATAACAGGATCAGGAATAATAGCAACTCTTTTCATCGCGTAAGACAAACAATGGATCGTCTGAACAAAGAACATATTCCGATAGGTGTCAATACGACACTGCTGGAGAGTAATGTTCATGATCTTGAAAAGCTGTATGATTTTCTGCTTGGTAATAATGTAAGGACATGGCAACTGCAGCTTGCCAACCCGATGGGTAATTTAAGCAGCAGTATGGAGCAGATGATTTCTATCGAAAATATCAAAAAACTGACGGCTTTTATCAGGGAGAAACGTGATGAAGCCAAAATGCGTGTTTATACTGGAGATAATATCGGTTATTACGGTGAAAACGAAAAGTATATACGTGGTTTGCCAGGAAATATCAACTACTGGTCTGGATGTCAGGCTGGTTTAAGCGTTGTTGGTATCGACAGTATTGGTAACATAAAAGGATGCGAGTCTCTCTATGATGATATTTTTATAGAAGGGAATCTTCGTAAAGAAACACTCTCTGAAATTTGGTTTAATGAGAATAATTTTTCCTATAATCGAAAATTCGATCCGGCATTATTGGAAGGAAAATGCAAAGAGTGTGATATGGGAATATTCTGTAGAGCCGGTTGCCGTGGCGCCTGCTATTTTACCAAACAATATTTTTTTGAAAATGCGTACTGTACCTATGAAATGGACTCCATTCAAGATTCCAGGAGTAAATAGTATCCTGAACTGTACCAATCGACAAAACGCGCTCTCTCTTTGTTTTCTTCTGCCCGCTTTTCTCTACTCTTTTATTTACAGCTTTTTGTACCTGATATTACGGGTGATCTGTTCGATAACGATCTTATTGAGCGAACTTTTTCTCTTGCGAAATGAGAGCCCTATGGCTTCAAGTTGATCGGATAATTCATCACTCAGTTGACCATTATTTAGGGCGCAATGCTTCAACCGGGTTGAGGTTGGCGGCTTTCCATGCAGGGAAGAGGCCGAATGCCATGCCGATGGCTGAGCAGACCACCATGGAGACGATGATCCAGACAATGGGGAAAATGGGCGGTAGATTGAATTTTAGCGCTATAAGATTGCCGGCTGAGACGCCGACAAGTACGCCGATAACTCCTCCGGCGATTGAGAGAAAGAGTGCCTCAAAGAGGAACTGGCGGAGAATGGTTGTGCGGGGAGCACCGATTGATTTTCTGATGCCGATCTCGCGGGTTCGCTCAGTGACGCTGACCAGCATGATGTTCATGATACCCACTCCTGCGGTCAGGAGTGCCATAAAGCTGATAATGAATGCTCCGGTACTGATGGCGAGCTTGATGTCGCGGAAGGAGTCTATAAGCGATTCGTTGGTTCTGATTTCGAAATCGTTGCTCTCCTTTATGGTGAGCCCCCGGGCAAGCCGCATGGCTCCGATTGCGCGGTCGATGGTCTGCTTATACTCATTGCGTGAGAGTGCTTCAACAGTGATGCTCAGGCTGCTTTTTTCGTTGATGTTGTTGAGAAATCGGGTTATGGGGATAAGCAGAAAGTTATCCTGACTCTGTCCGAATGCGGCCCCTTTTTTTACAAATACTCCAGTAACCGTGTAGACTTCACCGTTTACCTTGATGGCTTTGTTCAGCGGGTTTTCGCCGGAAGGGAAGAGGGTTTCGGAAAGTTCGCTGCCGATGATGGCGCTGTTTCGCGCTGTGCGAATATCATTTTCCGACAGGTTTCTTCCGGCAGCGATTGTGAAGCCGTTTGATGCGGCAAAGTTTTCATCACCACCGGTCATGGCAACATCGGGGTTGGTGGTTCGATTGGCATATTTTGCCAGATTGGCAGGTTTGAGAATGATGAAACCGATATTACGGACTTTTCCTGCCATATTTTTGCGGAAGAGAATGGCCTGTTTGTAGGTGATCTCTTTGCGGTTGGCATAGAGGTTCCTGCTGTGCCCGCTTCCGAATACCGTGGCAGGGTCTTTCTGTATCTGAAAGGTGTTGGCTCCGAGGCTGGTGAGACCTGACTCAACGCTTTTGTCAATGGCATCAAGTGCCGTCATGACGCCAATAATGGAGAAGACGCCGACGGCAACACCCATGATGGTGAGCCATGAGCGGAGCTTGTTGACAGTCAGGGAGGTGATGGCCTGGATTATGGTTTCACGCAACTGCATACTTGATCCCGGATTGTTATTCATAACGCAGTGAGTCTGCCGGGTCGAGCTTTGAGGCTGTTACAGCCGGAGCAAGGCCTGATATGATGCCTGTCAGTACCGAAACGGCAAGACTTGCCATGACAAGATTAAGAGAGAACTCTACGGGGAAGTCAGGTATGATTTTTTCAATGGCAAACGTTATTGAGAGTGATGTTGCGAGTCCTACAAAGCCGCCGATAAGGCAGATCATCACCGATTCAATGAGAAACTGCAAAAGAATGGTCTGGCGTCTTGCTCCGAGCGCTTTGCGCAGTCCGATCTCTCTTGTGCGCTCCTTGACACTGACGAAGGTAATGTTCATGATGCCTATGGCTCCGACAAAGAGCGACATGCCGGTGATAAAGATACCGGCAACAGCAATGCCGTTTTTGATAGGGTCAAGCTGGCTCTTGAAGGCCTTCTGTTCGTTGATGGAGAAGTTTTCCACCTTGCCTGCCGGAATTCTCCGGATCCGGCGCATCAGGCCGAGCAGCTCCTCTTTTGCAGGCTCAATACGGCTCTGATCCTTTATTTTGACCCTGATAGTGGTGAACATATTCTTGCCGTAGATCCGCTCAAAGGCGCCTATCGGCATGATGATCTGGTTGTCAAAACTGAAGAGACCAAGAAACTTCCCCTGCTTTCTGAAAATCCCGATAATCCGGCACTTGCGGCTCTTGAGCTGGATCGATTTATCGAGAGCGGGTTCATTTGGAAAGAGCCCTGTGGCGATATCGTCACCGACAACGCAGACCATTTCACTGCCGTCGGACTCTCCTGGAGTAAAGAAGCGTCCGGCTGAAAGCGCACCGGATGCTGTTTGCAGGTAGTTATGGGTGGTACCGAGGGAGAAGACCTGCTCAAGGTTCCGGTCACGGTATTTGGCTGTTGCCTGATAGGTAGACATCTGCGGCACCGCAATGGCCAGTTCCGAGTTCGGATCATCAGCGATGATGCGGTTGAGCTGGTCTGCATACTCGATTTTAAGCTCGGGACGGTTACGGTAGAGCCACCACTGGCCCATGGTTGTCCATGAGGTTTTCTGTACATAGATGACGTCGTAACCGAGCATGGCCAGGCTTTTTTCGAAGCCGCGATCAATACCGTTGATAGCTGTTCCCATCATGGTGATAGCGACAATGCCGATAATGACACCGAGTGCGGTCAGAAACGAGCGGGTTTTATTCGCTCTGATCTGGAAGAGGGCCATTTTGAGGCTCTCTGCGGTTTCGTACCGGAACTGTCGATAGTCAGGGATCATTGCTGTTTGTCACTCTCTATTTTGCCGTCTCTCAGCCGGATGATTCGCCGGGTGTAGCGGGCGATATCCTCTTCATGTGTGATGAGGATGATGGTATTGCCTGCTTCGGAAAGTTCACCGAAGATTTTCATGATCTCCTGGCTGGTGGCGGTATCGAGGTTTCCGGTTGGCTCATCGGCAAGGATGATAGAGGGCTTGTTGATAAGTGCCCTGGCTATGGCGACTCGCTGTATCTGACCGCCGGAGAGCTCGGCAGGTTTGTGCGTTATCCTTTCGCCAAGCCCTACTCTGATGAGCGCCTCTCTGGCCCGTGCTTCCCGCTCTTCGGGAGAGACACCGGCATAGATAAGCGGAAGCTCTACATTACGCAGGCAGTTAAGACGGGGAAGGAGGTTAAAGGTTTGAAATACAAAACCGATTTCGCGATTCCTGATCCGCGCAAGCTCATCATCGTCCATCTCTGCGACCTGTTGACCGTTGAGATTGTAGATACCGGAAGTGGGCGTATCAAGGCAGCCGATGATGTTCATCAGCGTTGATTTTCCGCTTCCGGAAGGCCCCATGATTGCTGCGTAGTCGTTCAGCTTGAAGTCAAGGTTGATCGAGTCGAGTGCCTTGACAATCTGGTCGCCCATTTCATAGAACTTGCAGAGCGACTGCATTGAAATGATGGAGGGAGCAGGCATATTCGGGTTATTGCTGCTGCTTTTTGACAAGACTGCCCTCCTTGAGTTCAGTGGTGATGGCAGAGTAGCTTCCTGAAACAACCTCCTCTCCTTTTTTAAGCCCTTCGGTGATGATGATATGGGTGTTGTCGGTAGTGCCGGTTTTTACCGTGCGGAAGAATGCCTTCTCTTTGTTGACGACAAAGACACCCTGGCGGCTCTCGGGAGCCTTGCTTTTTGAGACGATGGTGACATCGCTCTTTTCCTCTTTCACACCTTGCTTCGGGGTGCTGCTGCTTCGTACGGTTACGCTCTGTATCGGGACAACAAGAGCATTTTTTATCCGTTGTGATTCAATATCTGCCGTTGCGCTCATGCCGGGCTTCAGCAGCCGGTCATGGTTGAGAATCCGGATTTTTACCGAGAAGTTGGTTACCTCTTCCTGAGTGCCGGCAGCTTTTGATATGGCAGAGTTGGAAATTTCATGCACCACCCCCTTAAAAACGCGCTCTCCATAGGCATCAACGGTGATTGATACGGGATTGCCGACTTTGACATTGACAATGTCATTCTCATTGACCTCTACAACAACCCGCATGCTGTCGAGGTTTGCCAGACGGAGTATTTCAGTACCGGGAAACTGCCCGGTGCCGACAACACGCTCGCCCTGCTTGTTGTTCAACACGATAATGGAGCCGTTTATCGGAGCTCGAACAACGCTCTTTTTCAGACGGTCCTGGTTCTGTACAAGGAGGCTTTTGTTCTGGGCTATGGCAAAGCGCGAAGCGTTATAAACAGCTTTTGCCGCATTTGCATTGGTTCTTGATGCAATGAAATCAGTCTCGGAGATCAGTTTTTCCCTGAAGAGGAGAGATGCCTTGCGGAAGTCATCCTCTGCCTTGAGTTTTCTTGCCTCGGTTTCAAGACTCTGTGAGCGGGCCGCATTAAGCTGGGCGAGGCTCTGTTCCACCTGGTTGATGTAGATATCGGGCTGAATTTTGAAGAGCAGGTCACCCTTGTTTACACTTTGACCATCCCTGACGGGCAGTTCAATAATCTCACCCGAGACGTCAGGCGACATGGCAACAACAAGTTCCGGTTCTATCTTTCCTGTTGCCGTAACCAGATGGACGACCTCTTTGATAAAGGCCTTTTCGGTTGTTACCACTACCGGCTTTTCCCTGAGCCGGATCACGGCGAAGAGCACACCTCCGGCGATTAACAGTGCGGCACACCCTAACAGTATGTTTCTTCTGCTTAAAAAGGATTTCTGTTTACTCATTGTTATGCTCTGCTGAATTCATGTTGGTTATTGCAGCGGAATGCCTGATCGGTAATCAAGCACACTTTTCTGCAGTGCAAGGTTATAGGTGGCCTGGGAGAGGTTGGAGCGTGCATTGAAACGTGTTGCTCTTGCCGAGCTGAGTTCAATAAAGCTTGCGGCAGCAAGTTCATGCTTTCTTTTTACCCCTTCATAAGCTGACTCGGCAGCGGCCAGGCTTGCCTTTGCGGCTTCAATCTGAACGAATGCTGAGTTGTATTCACTTGCGGCCTGCTGGAGATCAATGATGATATTGTATTTAAGATCTTCAGTGTCGAGCTCACGGTTCAGATAGTTGATTCTGGATGACTGAACGTTGTAGCTGGTCTGAAAGCCGTCGAAGATCGCCCAGGAGAGGTTGAGCCCTATGTTGTAGCCGATTGTCTGTCGAAGCTGATCGGAAACTGCCGGAAATGTTGATTCATAAATTTTGCCGCCGATGTTCTGGCTGAGAGAGGCGGTTCCGGAGCTGCCTGTGGTGATATTTAAATCCAGTTTGGGATACCAAGCGGCTCTGGCACTGGTGATCTGCCATTTTGCTGCTGATGTCTCAAGCCGGCTGCCTTTCAGGTCCATGCGCTCTTCAAGCGCAAGGTTGATCAGCTTGTTGATATCGGGTTTGCTTTCGGGCGGTTTTTTCAGTTCTTCGGGAAGTGGCTCAAGGATAAAAACGGTTTCAGGGTCGATCTGCAGTCTGCGCAGCAGTTCAAGCCTGCTGTGCTGGAGGCGGGTTTGGGCTTTGATGACCGAAAGGTTGCTCTGTGCGGCTTCAGCCTGCTGCTGGTAGCGATCGATCATGGATTTCAGTCCGATCTGAAACTGCCTCTCGGTAAGGGTCAACTGGTCCATAGTTGAAAGATGATTCTCCTTTGCGATTTCAAGCAGCTCACGGTCAAGCATGACCTGGTAGTATGCCTGGGTTACATCAAAAGCGACACTCTGTATCGCTCGCGTCAGTGAGTACTCCGCAGCGTGCTTCCTCTGCAGTGCGGCCTGTAGTGCAGCATAGTCCCTGAAGCCGTTGAAGAGGTTGAGAGAGGTCGAGAGTGTCATGCTGACGGTTTCACTCTCTGTCCTGATTTTCGATATAGGCTCTCCGGGGAAAATTTGCGAATAGGACTGGTTGAGTGTATAGGGAGTGTAGCCCGCCGAAAGGGAGAGTTTTGGCAGAAAACTGCCGTAACTTCTCAGAACATCGGCACTCTGGAGCTTGACGTTATTTGAGGCTTTAAGGGTTGATGTCGCATTTTTCAATGCTATTTCAATGCATTTGGAGAGTGACAACTTTTTTTCAACGACATCAGCACCCGTTGCAGTAACGGGGAGAGCCGATAAAAGAGCTGTAACAGAGAGATATAAAAGAAGTCTGGAAATCAAGTGACTTGACAATGACCCGATTGTGTGTCTAAAGCAAGGAATCTTCATAATTTGTAAATGGTAGAATTCTATACCTGTATGGCCGGGTTAAAAGTTCCATTCAGCCCGGTTTCGGTGCGGCATGTTCAGAGCCGTTCAAGGAGTGCATCAATTTCATTCTGGTAGTGGTCGGCGTTCTGCGGTTTGAGCAGAATGAGCATGGTGTAGATCCTGATCGCTTTTTTGTATGCTCCCTGTGCAGTGAAGAGGGTGGCAAGTGTCTCTGTCGGAACGGCTATTGCCGTATCGTCTGAAAAGGGCTGTTTCTGTTCGAGAAGCGGTGTCGGGTCGGCATTTTCCGTGGTTTTTACCGGCTCGAACTCCAGGAGGGCAGCGGTGAGTTTTTCAAGTTCATCGGTGACCGGATCGAACATGGATTGCGGTGTCTCGGGATCTTTTCCTGCAATAAGGGCCTGCAAAATAATCAGTTCCTGCCATGCAACCTGGTTTGCCGGTGCAATGGTGCAGCATTTGCGGAGATAGAGTGCCGCCTGCGGGTACTCATTTATCCCTTTCAGCGCTTGAGCATAGAGGAGGCAAAAGAGATAGGATTCTGAAAAAAAGTCAGTGTATGGCATGAGCCTGTCGATGCCCGCCTGGAATCTGCCCCGTGAAATATCGAGTGAAGCCTCGGTAAACAATCGATGCGGGTCGTTCATCATGGCTGTGTGATCACTCATCAGGTCGTCAGAATCGGTATGGATCATGAGCGCTGAACGGCAGAAGCGTTACCCGCTGTTCTCTTTTCCATGGCGAGTTGAAGCAGTTTGCCGGTCAGTTCATTGAAGGGTATGCCGGTTGCCTCCATGAGCTGAGGGTACATGCTGATATCAGTGAATCCGGGAATCGTGTTGACTTCATTGAGAATAATGGTTCCAGGCTCTTCGTCTACAAAAAAATCCACTCGCGACATACCACGGCATCCAAGGGCTTTGTAGGCCCTGATTGCTGCGCTCTGTACCCTCTCCTGAAGAGTGGAGGAGATGCGGGCAGGAATAAACGTTTTAGCTGAATTGTGAATATACTTGTCTTCATAGTCATAGAAGTCACTTCCCGGTTCGATCTCTCCACATAGAGAGGCAAACGGGTTTTCATTTCCGAGTATGGCTACTTCAATTTCTCTGCCTTTTATGGCTTTTTCGACAAGTACTTTCGTGTCAACTCTGCATGCCGTTTCAAGTGCGGCCGGCAGTTCACTCCTGTGATGTACTTTCGAGATGCCGACTGAGGAGCCGAGGTTTGCCGGTTTGATAAAGAGGGGGTAGTCAAACCCGCTCTCAATGCGAGCCAGGCAGGTTTCCGGGTCGGCATGATAGTCACTGCTCAGAAGTGAAATCCCCGGAGCAACAGCTATGCCGGCATCGGCAACGCATAGTTTGGTAAGGGCCTTGTCCATGGTCAATGCCGAGGCAAGAACTCCGCATCCAGTATAAGGAATGGAGCAGGTGTCAAGGAATCCTTGGATTCGTCCATCCTCTCCGTAGGAACCATGGAGCACCAGAAATGCAACGTCAATGCCTGTAGCGGTGAAGTTGCGGTCGAAAGGGTGCTGTCCGGCCTCTTTGGTCATCCGGCGGAGAGTTTCACCTGCGGCATCAAGCGAAGTGTTTCTCAGGAGAGCTGCAAGATCAACGTTCAGAATATCACGGGCAATACCTTCAATGAACCACTCTCCGTCATGAGTGATATAGATCGGGATAACCCGGTAGAGGTCGGCATTGATGTTTGCGGCAATGGATTTTGCCGATATAATTGAAATTTCGTGTTCAGCAGATCTCCCACCAAAGATGAGAGCGACGGATAGAGGTACCATGAGGGATTAGTGATAAAGTGACTGATGTTCTACAGCGATACAGCGGTTTTCAATAACAAGAAGGCCGGCTTTGCGTGCTTTTTCAGCGGCACTCCTGTTGCTGATGCCTGACTGCATCCAGATGACCTTTGCTCCGATTGCAATCGCCTCATCAACAATGGGCGGAACATCCTCCGCTTTACGGAAAATGGTGACGATCTCAATCTTCCTGCTGATCTCCCGTGGCATCGCTGCGAGGGAGGGGTAGCAGCTCAGCCCCAGAACCTCTTTGATATTGGGATTGACGGGGTAGATGGTGTATCCCTGTTCCATCATATATCTGGCAACGCCGTTGCTCGGGCGTTCGACTCTGTCGGAGAGCCCTGCAACAGCAATGTGGCGGAATGACTTGAGGATGCTCTCTATGGTCGTTCTCTCCATGAAATCAGGAATGCGCAGAATTCTAAACAGTAAAACAGTCGTGCAAGAGTGATGTCTGAATGCAAAATACCTGTCTGGGTGGATATGCGCAAAAATATTCAGAAAATATGTTTAACCCTTTATTGTGCCCTTATGATGATGGTGATGTGCCCCCTGAAAGCCAGCAAGGAAACGAATGGAAAAATGGATACGTTAATCTTTAGGGCGCCTCTATTTATTGTCGTGAGAAGCCCGAGGACAAGGCGGATGGAGCACAGAAACCGGAGTGTACACGTAGTACATGAGGATTTCGAGCA
>JAAXXL010000048.1 GCA_013334485.1 Chlorobiaceae bacterium
GGATACAGGCCAAACAAAGTTCTTGGTTTCAGGAATGCTTACAACTGAAACAGAAGAAATTGAACGTGCAATACTGACATCGAAACTTGAAAAAGCCAAGCCATTCTTTGAATTTAAAGCTATCAAGAAAGTTGATTGGTCAAAATTAAAAGATGACAAAGGAGAGTATTTTGAGAAACTTACAGAAACATTATTGCCTTTAGAGCAAAATCTTGCAGACATTAAATCAATTGGTACAACCAATTCGCCAGATAGGGGAAGAGATTTTATAGTAACAGAAAATATCTTCGATACTTTTGGTTCTTTATTTAAGAAAAAATGGCTTGTTCAATGCAAGTATTCAGATAAAAGTATTTCACCAAGGATAATTCCGGATTGGGTTAATAGGACGGTTGGGACGTGAGCCCGTAAAACAGGACCACTTGGATGTAGAAAACACACATCCGTATCGCTGCTGATTCCAGAATGACTTTTTGATGGCGAAGGATTGAAATCCTTTCCGCTTCCAGACAGCTTCTTCCGGCAGAATGGTCAGGGAGCATGTCTGCATGGATTTATCCGGAGTTTTTGTTGCAAACGATGCCGGGGATGGCGTCCAGATAGTTGACGACATGGACAAGACCCTCTGTTGTTACGATCAGGTTAACCGGTTCCGGCCTGAGAGCCCCTTGTTTTCGCTGTTCAGCCATGCTTTGGCTGCTTCAGGAGAGCCTCCGACAATTGAATCGAGAGATCGGAAAAGTCGGACCAACGGCACCGCAAAATCCCACTCTTTTCTATCGGCGGAAAGTAGATAGGTTCCGCTACCGAGACGGCTTATCGTTGCAGGACTCACGCCAAGAATCCGGGCAAGCATCGCATTGGGGATGCCGAGATACTCTGCCGTGTTCAGTACAGCTTTTGACAGAACTACCGGTTGTTGCATTTCTTTCGGCTTTGTTTACAGGATTTCTGTTGAAAAAATATAGGTAGACCACCCCCACAGCAAAACAGCCGCCAGCAAAAATGCTACTTGAGATAAGGGAAAAATGAGTCAGAGCTGATAACGAATGGCTTATGCTCAGCGTATTGCTTTTTGAATTTCTCCCTGCTCCGTTTTTTTTCCTGAACAGAACCAATCCCGTTCACTGTTTGCTCATCCAATACGGATTCCGGCTTCACCATAACTGTCCCGTTTTGTCATTTATTACAGTTCTGAAAATTTATTAATGACGTCAAAACGATGAGCATATTTTTTTGAATATTGATGGTAATAAAAATAAATGGCAATGTTTTTCTATCTGTGCACCGGTCATTGAAATAATTCTTATACGTTATTAAACGGTAAGTGTTACATTTCCATTGAGGTGTTCGATCTCTGTAACTCTTTATATAATAAACTATATACGGGAATATATATTGTATACAAAATATATATATAACGATGAAAAGAGAACAGATGATCAGTTAAGGAAATATGGTTTTGAGTATCGGAAATGAATACTATGAATCCGAAAAGATCATATTATGAAGATGAAAAGAAAGATACAGTCTTCAATTTTTCTGCGTATGTTTGTGCCTCATCCATACGCAGCTTTGTACTCGATTAGTTGGCAGGTTCACTCAGTGATATGAACGGGATCGGTTTTTAAGTACCATGAGTAGATGATCAGGTCGTATGAATTCGCACAGCGTAAATATTTCCCGGCTCAATAAGCATGACAGGTCAGTCATGCTTCCAGTCTGGTTGTGTGTGATTGACACTGTTTCTGAAGGTTTCACGCTCAGAAAGCTTTGCCGTTCTTTCGCTTGTATTATTCTTGTTATCGGTATCATCGGTAATTCAGCCCAGGCCAAAACAGCCGCAGAGGTGTTTGCTGAAGTTTCAGAGTCTGTTGTAGTGATTCATAACTATGACAATCAAAACAAACTGCAAAGCCTTGGCAGCGGCATTGTCATTACTTCCGGTCATGTTGTTACCAATTATCATGTTGTTGAAAAAGCCGGTCGCCTGACGGTTCGTTACCAGGGAAAAGAGTACCCGGCAAAGACGGGTTATATTGATCGATTCAGGGATGTCTGTTCGCTTGACATACCCGGACTTCAGGCTTCAAAACTTGTTCTTGGTGATACCAGTCTGCTCAAGGTTGGTTCAAAAGTCTACGCTGTAGGAGCCCCGCAGGGTTTGGAGCTGACTTTTTCTGACGGCATTATTTCCGGATTGCGCGATGTTGACAAGGGCCACTATATTCAGACTACTGCTCCGATATCACTTGGTTCCAGCGGAGGTGGCCTTTTTGATGAAGAGGGCCGACTGATAGGTATTCCGACCTATTTTTTCAAGCAGGGTCAGCAACTGAATTTCGCATTGCCTGTCGAGTGGATAAAGGATTTACCCAACCGTCATGTTGTTTCGTCGCGCGTTAGTTCAGTTGACTCCGACTGGCTCTACCAGGTCAATGCGCTGGAGGAAAAACAGGACTGGGGCGGGATGATTGATCTTAGCCTGAAGTGGACAAAGCAGGTTCCCTCAAGTGGTGAGGCCTGGGGATATTTAGGATTTGCCTCTCTCCAGAAAGGAGATTTGGCGATGGCTGTAGATGCTTATATGAATGCGATCCGGCTGCGTCCTGATTATGCCAATTACTGGGCTGATCTCGGTATTGCCTATGGGCGTGAAGGCGAGACCGCCAGAAAGATTGAGGCCTATCGGCAGGCTGTCAGAATAAACAACAACTTCACTCTTGGCTGGATCAATCTTGGTATTGCTTATGTCCAGAGCGGAGAACTTGACAAGGCTATTGATGCTTACCAGCAAGCTGTCCGTATTACCCCTGGTGATGCTTCAACATGGTTCAATACCGGGCTTGTATTTCGCGATGCAGGTCAGGCAGCCAAAGCTGTCGATGCCTTTCAGCATGCAGTACGCATAAACCCTGACAATGCCCAATACTGGTTGAAGTTAGGTGATGCATACGGGCTGGCTGAAGATCGGAGCAAACAGATTGATGCCTACAATCAGGCTCTGCGCATCAAGGTGGATTACGATGACGCCCTGGTCAGCCTTGGCGCTGCCTATGGTATTGCCGGCAGAGAAGTTGAGGAGCGGGAAACCTATCTGAAAGCTCTGCGTATCAACCCTGATCACAATACGGCACTCTTTAACCTTGCACAGGACTACGTGGAGCACAATAACCGGGAGGAGGCCAGGGAGGTCTATTCCCGTCTCAAGCGGCTCAACCCCGAGCTTGCGCAACTGTTTTTTACAAGCTTCAACAAGCTGATGTTTCCGAAAACAGCTCTGTAGCACGACCTCACAGGGTTATGCATTCTGACAGAGATAACTACTTCGGAGAAAATGAAAACATGGAATAATTTCCTTTTTATCATTACTTTGCCTTATAAAGCAGCGTATTCTGGTTTATAGAGGAGGAGAGCGTTACCCCCTTTATAACTATGGATTGCTCTGTTATGCCATGAGCTGTTTATTATGAATTTGGGAAGCTAATCTCATCATCAGATGACAAAGTACCGCACATCCGTCATCTATCACATTTTCACCTTTGCCAGAGGAATTATTTTCTGCCTCTCCGGCAACTTGCTTTTTTGTTTGCCGAAGCTCGGTATTCCGTTGCTTTGCGTGTTTCTCCTTTCATCCACAACATCAAGTCAGGCAGTTGCAAAGACGGCAGCAGAGGTGTTTTCGGAGGTGTCGGGCAGCGTTGTGGTGATTCATAACTATGATAAAAATGAGAAGCTGCAAAGCATTGGAAGCGGAGTCATACTCTCTTCCGGTAAAGTCGCTACCAATTATCATGTCGTAGAGCAAACCGGAAAGCTGACTGTTATTTTCAAGGAGAGGGAGTATCCTGCCAAACTCCTCTATTTTGACCGCTTCAGGGATGTCTGTTCACTCAACGTTCCCGGTCTGCCGGAGTCAAAACTCTCTATTGGCGGTACGAGTGGCCTGAAAATTGGCGATAAGGTCTATGCCCTTGGTGCACCGCACGGGTTGGAGCTTACCTTTTCTGATGGCATTGTATCAGGCTTGAGGCGTGTAGATAAAGGATTCTATATCCAGACTACAGCTCCGATATCACCCGGTTCCAGCGGGGGAGGGCTGTTTGATGAAAATAGTCGCTTGATCGGTCTGCCGACCTATTTTTTCAAACAGGGTCAGCAGTTGAATTTTGCGCTGCCGGTTGAATGGATTCTCGACCTCCAAAACCGGATGGCAGTGCAGAACACTATTTTATCTGCCGATCTTGGCAATGTGTATCAAGTCAATGCACTGGAGGAGCGACAGGACTGGGGGGGGATGATATCGTTTTGCCAGAACTGGATAAAACAGAAGCCGGGAAGTGGAGAGGCCTGGGGATATTTAGGATTCGCCTACCTGCAGAGAGGGGAGTTATCACTCTCAATCGATGCTTATAACAATGCGATCCGGCTTCGTCCGGATTATGCTCAATATTGGGTCGATCTTGGGGTAGCCTACGGCAGGGAGGGGCAGAAGCAGAAAAAGATTGAAGCTTACCGTCAGGCAGTCAGCCTCAACAGTGATTATGCAGTCGGATGGCTCAATCTTGCCATTGCCTATGTCCAGAATGGGGATGTTGATCGTGCCATTGAGGCTTACCAGCAGGCTGCTCGCATTACACCACGTGACGCTTCTGTCTGGTATCATTTGGGTCTTGCTTTGAGTGACGGGGGGCAGTTCGACAAAGCGGTCAAGGCTTACCTGCAGGCAGTACGCATCACTCCGGGAAATGCCGGGTATTTTTTAAGTTTAGCCAGGGCTTACGGATTTTCGTCTCAGCCTTCAGAAGCCTACAACGCCTACAGTACAGCCCTGCGTATCAACCCTGATTATGCTGACGCATGGGTATTTCTTGGTGTATCCTATGACAAGGATCTCCGGAAATCGGAGGCTTTGAATGCATACTTGCAGGCCCTGCGCATCAATCCAAATCACAATACGGCACTCTTCAATCTGGGTAAACACTATCTGGAAAATGGCGCACTTGAGAACGGAATGGCGATCTATTCCCGTTTAAAGCAGCTCAATGCAGAGCTGGCGCAGCTCTTTTTTAATACCTTCAACAAGCTTATGTATCCAAAAAATGCGTTATAACGTTCAAAATGCCGGAGGAGCTTTTTTCTGCAAAAGAATGGATAACTATCGGAGGGAGAGCAATGGGTAAACGTATTGTCAGGCTGGTTACTGTCATCATGTCACTTTCGATCTCATTGGCGGTGCCGACTCTCTTGAGGGCTGAACCTTTTCCCCTGGAGTTAAAAATTGATTATGCTGATTTTAACGCTATTTCGCTGGTGCTGAAAAAATTCGGGTGGCTGGAGAAGGAGTTTCAGAGTGACAATCTGCCGGTACGCTGGGTCTTCAGCGAAGGAAGCAATCAGGGTCTGGACAATCTGGCATCCGGAGGAGTAGATATGGCATCCACTTCAGCGGTAGCTTCGGTGCTCGGCAAGGCAAAGGGAAGGCCGATCAAGGCGGTATATATCTTTTCTCATCCGGAGTGGGCTGCGTTTCTCGTCACTCAAGACTCTTCCGTCAAGACATTGCTGGATTTAAAGGGTAAAAAAATAGCTGTTACTCCGGGTACCGACTCCTATCTGTTTTTTTTGCGGGCATTGCATGAAGCTGGTATACGGCAGCGCGACGTGGTGATGGTGTCAAAACCGCCACAGGAGGGGCTTGAGGCGCTTCAGAAGAGGGAGGTAACGGCGTGGGTTGGGTCTGATTATCATTGCTCCAAAAGCCAGTTGGAGAGTGGTTCTCGTGAGATATATACAAAAAGTGAACTGCTTGGCTCCGGTTATCTGACGGTTACCGAGGCATTTGCTGCAAAATATCCCGATGTTGTTGCCCGGGTCATCAAGGTCTATGAGAGTGCGCGCAAGTGGTCAATCCGCCACCCGGATGACCTGGCGACTATTTATGCTGATGCAGCGAAAGTGTCGTTACCTGTGGCCAAACTGGTTGTGAGCCGTATTGACTTTTCCCGCGCAATTCCGGATACACAGGACATCCGGAATCTGAAGCAGACCGTTCCGGTTCTCATTGCAGAAAATCTGCTCAAAAAGAGTACAAAGTTGGGCACTCTGGTTGAAGAGCTGATTGATACCAGTTTTGCCGCAACACTGATCAATAAACCACTTTCGAATTGAATAGTGCCGGGTCGGGTAGTCACGAGATCTCTTCTCACGATCAATACCGACCCGGTTATTATGCCTTTTATGCTTTTAGTCAGGCAAGGTTAATCATCTCCCCGTTCCCGACTGCTCCGATGGCATTTTACACAGTTCTGATAGTTGTAAATGCCCTCTTCACGATGCTCTGCTGCTATTTTGGATGGTGAGTGCTCATGGCAGTTATAGCAGGTGTACTTTTTGTAGTTACCTGACTCGGGGTGGCAGGTTGCACAGCTTGCCCTGTGGTCACGGTCGAGTACAAAATATTTGTTGTGGTTAAATGATGCCGGTTTCCATCGGTTTGTGCTATGGCATGTGGAGCAGTTTGCCTGTGACGAGCGATGCATACTGTCATTGGGCTGGTCGCTTTTATGGCATGAGATGCACGCTTTGCCGTTTGCTCCGCTTACCCTGCTGTGGTTAAAGGTAGCCGGTTTCCACTTTTTGGTGCTGTGGCACTCGGCACAGCCTGAGTTGTACTTGCGATGGAGTTCATCGTTTGGCCGGTCGCTTTTGTGGCAGGAGATACACTGGTTTCCACTGCCACTGGCCAGTTTGCTGTGGTTAAAGGTTGCCGGTTTCCATTTAGTGGTGGCATGGCATGTGGCACAGTTTGCCTGTGACGAGCGGTGGAGATTATCATTCGGCTTGTCAGATCTGTGGCATGAGATGCACTGGTTTTTGTCTGCTGCGCTCAGCCTGCTGTGGCTGAAAGTCGCCGGTTCCCATTTGCTGGTAGAGTGGCACAGGGCACAGTTTTGCGGCGACTGACGATGCAGTTTGTCGTTTGGCTGGTTACTCTTGTGGCAGGTAATGCACTGGTATCCGCTTTTGGCGTTCAGTTTGCTGTGGCTGAAGGTTGCGGGTTTCCATTTTCTTGTACCATGGCAGTTCGCACAACCAAGATTCATGGTACGGTGCATATTATCGTCCGGCTTGTCGGTTTTATGGCACTCGATACATTGTGATGCCATTGTGCTGTTCAGCATGCGATGATCGAATATTGCCGGTTTCCAGCGCTTCTTTCCATGGCACTCTGCGCAATTTCCCGTTGTATTACGATGCCGGATATCTTCCGGTTTATCATTTTTATGACAAGCGATGCAGTTTTTCAACAGCGAAGGAGATATCTCTTCGTGCCTGAAAGATTTGAAGGCTTTGGCTGCTCGTTTTCCTTTATGATCGGTATGACACTCATTGCATGAACCGGCATTGAGCCCCTTGTGAAAGAGTACCTTTGTGCTGTCGGGAGGGAGCACCTTGCCTGCAACGTTTTTAACGCTGATATCGCTCTGTTTGTGGCAGCTTGTGCATTGAACAGCTTTAACCCCGCGAAACGGTGTATGGCAGCTCAGACAATCTTTTTTTAATGCCTGATGGCCTCTCAAGAGAGGTCCTGGAGTAATCAGCACTTCGGGGAATGCAACAGCAAGAGCTCCGAGTATGATGGCTGCAGCGATAAAAACAAAAAGTGGTTTCAACGGTTTACCTCCAGTTCCAGAAGAAAAATATGGTAAGGATATGGGTCAGTGTCAGCGCGATCAGAAATGAGACCATCGGCATATGCACTGTTCGCCATTTTTCAAGAGTTTTTATGGTCAGTGTATCCCAATATTGATGCTGCTCCATCTTTTCGTCAACATCACCCGGTTCTCCACGCTGCTGCATTTTAGCTTTAACCTCTTCCTTGACCTTTTTCAGAAGATGTTGTCCGACATGGCCGCTGGCGGTAACGATCATCATCAGTGTTGTCGCAGCCCAGGGTATAATGGCATTGAAATGAACTCCTGAATGAACAAGAATCATAAGGGTGCCGATCCATCCTGAATGGCAGTGAAGTTTAAGAAACAACTTCATGGGGCCACTCTTGATCAGCTTCTTTTTTCGCACTGAATAGATAAAGGAAAAGGAGAGAGCTGCGGTTCCGGCTATTCCGAGATAGCGTCCAATCCAGACCAGATTTACTGCATGCAGAAGAGAATCGAGGGCAATAGCCGCAAGAATCAGCAGCAGGTAGGAGATTGTGAGCGGTACGGTTCGTTGTATGAAGACTGATTTCCACATTGTTCTATAGCATTAATCCTGAAATATAGGTTTGTTTGCAGGCGTTTACTTGTCGCCTGCTTTTGCAGACTGGAAAGTCAGCGTGAAGGTCGTCCCTCTGTTTTCTTCACTGTTCAGTGTTATCATAATATCCTGCATGTCGGCAAGTTTTTTGACTATCGACAGTCCAAGCCCGAATCCGCCGGTGCTTGAGCTTCTCGATTCGTCCACCCGGTAAAACCGCTCAAAAACCGCATGAAGTTTCTCTTCCGGAATTCCGATTCCCTCGTCGGTAATGGTGCAGACAATGGTGTTGTCTCTCTCTTCCATACCAAGAGTTATCGATGAACCTGCCGGAGAGTATTTTATTGCATTGGAGAGAATATTCTCAAAAATCATCTCAAGCATGGCAGGATCAGCAGCAACTTGTGCATTCTCAATCATATCAGCATTGATGGCAATGTTTTTTTCGTATGCTGATGGCTGTATTCTGGCAATCACATCTTCAATGCGAGGAGCAAGCTTCAGTTGCTCGATATTAGGCTTCATCCGGCTGTTCTCGTTTCGGGCAAGCATCAGCAGTTGGTCTATCAACCGGGCCATGCGGTTTAACTCCATCAGGCAGAACTGGATTCTGTTTTCATAGTGCTCCCGCTCTCTGGGCTTTCGGATAAGCACTTCAAGTGTGCCTTTAACGGCCGCCAAAGGGGTTTTCAACTCATGGGATGCGTCCGAAGTAAACTGTTTCTCTCGCTGAAATGCATCCTGCATTCTGTCAAGCAGACCGTTGATGGTTGCAGATAACCGGTAGAGCTCGTCATGATGGTAGGGCAGCACAATCCGTTCATGGAGATTTGACTGTGTCATTATTTCAGCAGTAGCAATAATCTTTTCAACCGGGCGGATGCTTTTTCCTGCGATCAGACGGGTCAGAGCAAAGAGTATCAGAATAATCACGGGAAGGGCAAAAAGGAAAATGTTCTGCAGGTCGTGCAGCACAATCAGTGCGTTTTTCAGCGGGAGAGCTACAATAAGGTACCCTTCAGTAACTCCGTCAAGATTAACAAGAGGTACCTGTGCCTGGCGTACCAGTGAGCTTCCAAGCGAGGTGTTAAAATAGGAAGAGCCGTTCCTGTTCGGATCAAAAGAGAGCACGCACCAGGAGAGGGTTGAGGATTTATTGAGAACTTCTCCCTTTGTGTCGACTATCTGAATGAATTCGGTATCAATATTAGAATTGTCGTTACTGCTTTTCCTGTTTTCGTCACTCTTCTCGTTCTTGTTGTCGTTATCATGGTCATTATCCAGGATATTGTCATGGTCATTGGTATCAAGGTTCCTGATGCTTTCAAAATCCTTCACAATGGCGTAGCCCCTGAAATCATGAGTGGATACATTGGCATCCGAGAGTACTTCCAGAACCTCTTTTTTGATCTCATCATCGAATTGTTTGTAGACAATGCTCTCAACGGTGAAGTAGATGATCATAAAGACCATAGCGATCAAAAATCCCGTAGCCGCCGTATAATAGAAGGCTATACGGTTTCGCAGACTGAACCCGGACACTTTTTTCCGGGAGCCAGGTTTGTTTTGGAGGGATGTTATAGAACTACTCATAGCATCTGATCAGGATTCCCGAACGATATAACCGACTCCGCGAATCGTCTGGATGATATTACCGCATCCCACACTCTCAAGTTTGCGGCGCAAAAAGGTGATATAGACGTCAATAACAGAGGTATCCGAATCAAAATGGATATCCCAGACATGTTCAATGATACGGCTTCTTGTACAAACCCGATCTTTGTTGCGGATCAGATATTCAAGCAGTGCGAACTCCTTTGGTGTCAGCGTCAGTTCGGTTGAAGCGCAGAATACCTGATGTGTTACGGGATTGATGGTCAGGTTCCCGACACTGAGAGCATCTTCAGTGCGATTGGTGTTTCTTAGCTGAACTCTGATACGAGCAAGCAGCTCTTCAAATTCAAACGGTTTTTTTATGTAGTCGTTTGCGCCCGCATCAAGACCGAATACCACATCTTCAAGTGTATCCTTTGCTGTCAGAAAGAGTATGGGTACGGTACTGCCACCTTTGCGTACCTGCCGACAGACCTCTATGCCGCTCAGGGCGGGAATCATCCAGTCTACGATGAGCAGGTCGTACTCGTTGGTCATCGCCATATCAAGCCCGGTTCTGCCATCATGAGCGATATCAACGGCAAAGTACTCCTCTTCAAGTCCATCCTTGAGAAATCGTGCTATACCGGGTTCATCTTCAATGATAAGAAGTCTCATAAGTTGGAATATTGTTTAGTCGCGATCACCATTTTTCTCTTGCGAACCTTGCGGTTGAGCCAGAAGTGAGCCAAGCAGCTCTTTTTCGTTTTTGCCGTTGTTCTGTGCGATCTCCTTTATGGTCAGCGCCGGATCCTTTACTATAATACCGCTTTTTCCAAGCTTTTCGACCAAAAGCTCTGGTGTTGTTTTGATGACAAGAGCAACGGTGCTCAGGGAGGAAGTTTCAAGCGCCCCGGTTGCAATTTCTCCAGCTTTTTCATTTTCACCCTCCTCTTTTTCTCCGAATAGTGGCAGCATGGAGGCAATCGTGACAAGGAGTGCGGTGCTGATCAGAGCCAGTGCAGGTTTCTTTGAGAAATAGGCAGTGAACGGTTTCCAGTTTGAGATAACGTGGAGAAGCACTCCACCGACAAGCAGCCAGCTCAGCCATTTGTGAACATCTTCAACCATCCCGATTTCGATTTCAAAAAACAGAAGGAGGCCGGTAACTGCTGAAATAGTAAACGCACCTGAAGCAAGAGGTGTTGCCCAGGATTTTATTGATGCTTTCATCGTATCTTGTGTATAGGTAGTTGAGTGAAACAATCAGTATCAAGAGTACCTAATGTAGGTTGGCAATTCTTAAAGGACTATGAGGCAAAACTTAAATTTAGCTTAAAAAAAACAGCCGATTCTTCAGGCTTGTTAAACCGTCTCATCTCAAAATCATTTTAACATCGTTATGTCCATGCATTTTGATTTTGATACACTCAGGGTTTCCGAAGGCGAATCGGTGAGTCTCAGTAATCACCCGACACTTATCAAACCGATCTACAGCTCCAGAGAAGAGTACAGGGAGATGCTTGCTACTCAGGTCGAGCAACTCAGAAAACTTCAGAATATTCATTACGCTGACAACCGTTTTGCCCTCCTTCTGATTTTTCAGGCAATGGATGCCGCCGGCAAAGACAGCATTATCCGCCATGTCATGACGGGTGTGAATCCCCAGGGGTGTCAGGTGTTCAGTTTCAAGCACCCCTCTCTGGAAGAGCTTGAACACGATTTTCTCTGGAGAAGCAATCGTTGTCTGCCCGAGCGGGGCCATATCGGCATATTCAACCGTTCCTATTACGAAGAGGTGCTTATTGTTCGGGTACATCCTGAAATTCTCCTGGCACAAGGGATACCCGATGCGGTGATCACCGGGGGAGAGGTCTGGGATCACCGGTATCGTTCAATAGTTGATATGGAAAATCATCTCTATCGAAACGGGACAAGGGTTGTCAAGTTCTTTCTTCATCTCTCAAAAGCTGAGCAGCGAAAGCGATTTCTTGACCGGATAGATAAGCCTGAAAAGAACTGGAAACTCAGCATGGCAGATATTGAGGAGCGGAAGTACTGGAAGCAGTATATGAAAGCCTATGAAGCGTGTCTCAGCGCCACCAGCACAAAACATGCCCCCTGGTATATCGTTCCGGCTGATGACAAGGCTAATGCCCGACTGATTGTTTCCCGGCTCATTCTGGAAACGCTGACATCCCTTGATTTATCCTATCCGCTCTCAAGCGAGCCTCGACAGAAGGAGTTGCTCGATATTCGCAAGCAACTCATGGATGAGGGGGCAAGGTGATTGCTGACCTGAGGATGGTTCACGGGGATGGTTTGGCAAGTCGTTTCGGCTTCTCAGTCAGAGCCGGACAGGAATACCTCTTTCATGCAGATACTCTTTTGCTTCACGGATTGAGTGCTGGCGGAAGTGAAAGATTGACGCTGCAAGTGCGGCATCAGCATGGCCTTTGGTAAATCCTTCATAAAGGTGCTCAAGAGAGCCTGCGCCACCGGATGCGATAACCGGGATATGAACAGAGGTAGATATCCGGGCCAGTATTTCATTGTCATAGCCCTCTTTGGTGCCATCGCGGTCCATGCTCGTAAGCAGAATTTCGCCTGCACCGAGCGCCTGTACTTTTTCAGCCCATTCAAGAGCTTCCATGCCGACGGGATTTTTGCCGGAATGGGTATGGACAATGTACTCGGAACCTATTTTTTTGATATCAATGGCAACGACAACGGCCTGCGAACCATATTTTTCGGCTATTTTGGTAATCAGTTCAGGGTCGTTGACTGCGGCAGTATTGACTGAAACCTTGTCGGCTCCATGAAGAAATACCTCCTTTGCCCGTTCAACGGAATTGATGCCGCCTCCGACGGTGAGCGGAATAAAGATCTCCCCGGAAACTTTCAGTACCTCTTCAAGTGTTGTTCTGCGTGATTCGATTGATGCGGAAATGTCAAGAAAGACAAGTTCGTCAGCCAGTTCATTATTGTAGAATCTGGCCTGTTCGAGGATGGATCCTGCATCTCTCAATCCTTCAAAATTTATTCCTTTGACAACCCTGCCATCCCGAACATCGAGACAGGGAATGATCCGCTTGGCTAACATGGCTATACTGCTGAATGCTGTTATCGAAAGTGTAAGAAAACTATAAAGATTGAACTCTTCAACAATATTTTAATGATTATATTTGCGCACACTTAATCCTGCAGCAAAAAAAGATGGAGAAGTTATGAAATTTCCTGTTTGTGAATATGCCCAGTCCGAGGAGGGGTTTTACTCTCAGTGTGCATCCTGCCCGATCGATCCGGCATCTTCAGGTTGTGCGCTTGATGAGCTTGAAGATGGTAACTATCTTTTTGATGGTCAGACACCGCACGGCGGGGTAAAGGCACTTTTTTTATTCAAAAATAATGAAGGTGACAAAGTGCGCAAGAGGGATGCTGTTCATGTCGAGATCCATGAGCTTGACCATGAGGAGCAATTGATTGCGGTTCTTTACGGTATGGTTGATCCCCAGGGTATGATCTACCTGAAAAAATCAGGACCTGAAAGAGCGAACAGTCAGGAAAATATCCAGTAATCCGGTACCCCACTCATGCCCTTAAATAAACTTTATTTTGATGGTGGTGAAGAGATTCGCGACCTGACTATTGTTGGCGGAGGCCCTACAGGCATTTTTGCTGCTTTCCAGTGCGGCATGAATAATATAAGCTGTCGTATTATTGAAAGCATGCCCCTCCTCGGCGGGCAGCTTGCAGCACTCTATCCTGAAAAACATATCTATGATGTAGCAGGGTTTCAGGAAGTGCCTGCAGCCGGGCTTGTGGAGAGCCTATGGAAGCAGACGGAACGTTATCATCCCGAAGTGATTCTTGGTGAGACGGTTACACGCTATCGGAAGCTTTCTGATGGAACATTTGAAGTGACGGTGGGCTCAGGCAGGGTGTTTCTCTCAAGGGCGCTGTTGATTGCTGCAGGTCTCGGAGCTTTTTCGCCCCGCAAGCTGCCTCAGTTGCATAATATTGATGCGCTTGAAAACCGCTCCGTATTCTATGCGGTCAAGAATGTCAGCGACTTTGCAGGCAAGAGGGTTGTCATTGTCGGGGGAGGGGATTCCGCTCTTGACTGGACGGTAGGCCTTTTGAACACGGCGCACTCAGTCACACTTGTACACCGGATGCCCGATTTTCAGGGCCACGGCAAGACGGCAAGGGAGGTGCTTGAGGCAAAGGAAGAGGGGCGGATTGAGGTCTATCTGAACACCGAGGTGACCTCTGTTGATACCGAAGATGATCAGCTTACGGCGGTTCATCTTCGCACCAAGGGAGGTAAATCGCATACTCTTGAAGCTGATTGCCTGCTTCTTCTGATCGGATTCAAATCCAATCTCGGTCCTCTTGCAGAGTGGGATCTTGAGCTGATGGATAACGCGCTTGTTGTTGACAGCCATATGAAGACATCTATTGATGGTCTCTATGCTGCCGGAGATATTGCCTATTATACCGGAAAACTGAAGATTATTCAGACCGGATTGAGTGATGCTGCCATGGCAGTGCGTCACAGTCTGACCTATATAAAACCGGGTGAGAAAATCCGTCACACATTCAGCAGCGTGAAAGCTGCAAAGGGAAAGAAGAATGCCCCGGACAATGGTTGAATCTACTTTGCCGGTTCACTCGCCCTTCCAGGCATGGATGCTGGCCATCCGGCCAAAAACACTGCCTGCCGGTGCGGTTCCTGTTGTTCTCGGCTCTGCACTTGCTGCGGCAGATGGCCGCTTTCAACTGCTGCTGGCTCTTGTTGCGCTTGTCTGTGCGCTTGGTATCCAGGTTGCAACCAATTTTATCAATGAGATCTATGATTTCCGCAAGGGTGCCGATACTGCTGAACGACTTGGACCGACAAGGACGGTAGCCGCCGGTATTATCAGCGAGAAAACCATGATTCAGGTTTCCGTTACGCTTGTATCATTTGTTTTTTTGCTTGGCCTCTATCTTGTCTACACTGCCGGATGGCCAATACTGCTTGTCGGGCTTTTCTCTCTTCTGTTTGCCTGGGCCTATACCGGAGGCCCTTATCCGATAGCCTATTCAGGTCTTGGTGATATCTTTGTTTTTGTTTTTTTCGGGCTGGTGGCGGTTGGCGGTACCTACTATGTCCAGTCGCTTGATCTTGTTTTTCCTGTACTTCTTGCTGCGGTAGCTCCGGGAGCATTTTCGGTCAATATTCTTCTGGTCAACAATATTCGCGACATCGACACCGACCGAAAGGTTGGCAAAATGACCCTTCCTGCACGTATTGGCCCGGAGTATGCACGTCGTCTCTATGTGGCATTAACCGTTGTTGCCTATCTCGTTCCGCTGCTGCTCTGGATGGAGGGCTACTCACTTTTCGGGCTGCTCTCATGGCTCTCGCTTCCTCTTGCCTTTCGCATGAAGAGTGAGCTCTATCGAAGCGAGGGAAGAGAGCTGAACAATGTGCTGGCAGGCACCGGCAAGCTGATGACCATCTATGGCCTGTTGCTTTCAGCCGGTATTCTCATTCAATACTAATCATTGCCGTTCAGTGATGCATTCCGAATCGGTTTCCATCGCACTTGTTCAAACTTGCGCAGAGCATGATCCGGCTGAAAATCTTGCCAGGGCATGTCTGAAAATCAGGGAGGCTGCGGCAAAAGGAGCGAGGATAATCTGTTTGCAGGAGCTTTTTACAACACGCTATTTCTGCCAGAGAGAGGAGTATGAACCCTTTGCTTTCGCTGAATCGATTCCCGGACCTTCAACACTCGTACTTCAGGAGCTTGCCCGTGAGCTTGAGGTTGTTGTTGTGGCATCACTTTTTGAATCGAGAGCGCGGGGATTGTATCACAACACCGCAGCAGTGATTGATGCTGACGGGAGTTATCTCGGCAAATATCGCAAGATGCATATTCCTGATGATCCCGGATTTTATGAGAAGTTTTATTTTACTCCGGGTGATCTGGGCTACAAGGTGTTCAAAACCCGCTATGCAACCATCGGAGTGCTGATCTGCTGGGATCAATGGTATCCTGAAGCGGCGCGGCTTACCGCTCTCAAGGGTGCGGAGATTATTTTTTATCCAACAGCCATCGGATGGGCCGCTGAAGAGCAGTCGGAAGAGGTTCGCCATGCACAGCAGGCTGCATGGAAAACCATGCAGTTGAGCCATGCCGTGGCTAACGGAGTCTTTGTCGCAGCAGCGAACAGGGTAGGAACCGAGGGTGATCTTGAGTTTTGGGGCAACAGTTTTGTCTGTGATCCGTTCGGGCAGATTATTGAGGAAGCTGCCCATCAGGATGAAACCATTCTGATGGCCCGGTGTGATCGCAGCCGCATAGACTTTTACCGTTCGCACTGGCCATTTTTGCGCGATCGCAGGGTTGAAACCTATGGAGATCTTCAGAGCCGATTTCTTGACGAGTGAATGGATCGCCCGGAGGTGAAAGCGTTCAAGGGTTTCGGAACCTTTTTCATGATATTCTTGCTGCACTGCTAACGGGCTTATTAACTATTTCCTGATATGATGAACATATTCGCTGTTGTTGTTTTTTGTTCGCTGCTTTTTACCTTTTTGCTGAAACTTCTCTCCGAACTGCTTAATCTTAAAGCGGCGGAAGCTCCCGTTCCTTCCGAGTTTATCGGCTTGTTTGATGAGGAAGCCAGCCGGAAATCACGGGAGTATCTTCGCTCTACCACTATACTCTCCCTCTACAGTTCAGCCTTTGATCTGGCTTTGCTGATGCTTTTCTGGTTCGGTCGCGGATTCAATCAGCTTGACACCTTTCTGAGGGGTTATGGATATGATACTGTCGTTACCGGAGTGCTCTATATCGGAGTTCTGCTGCTCGTGCAATCTCTCCTTGATCTTCCGTTCAGTGTTTACAGGACATTTGTTATCGAAGATAAGTTCGGTTTTAACAAGACAACGCCTTCCGTTTTTGCGGCTGATCTTCTTAAAACTTTTCTGCTTGCCCTTCTGCTCGGAACCCCTATCCTCTATGCTGTGCTCTGGTTTTTTGAGGCTACGGGCACTCTTGCCTGGCTCTGGGCCTGGGGTGGAGTAACCGGGCTCTCGCTCATCCTTCAGTATGTAGCTCCAACATGGATCATGCCTCTCTTCAACAAGTTTGTCCCGCTTGAAGAGGGTGAACTGAAGAGTGCGATCATGCACTATGCAAAAGAGGTGAATTTTCCCATTGCCGGAATTTATGTCATTGACGGCTCCCGCCGCTCGGCCAAAGCAAATGCTTTTTTTACCGGTTTCGGCAAACGGAAGAGAATAGCTCTGTTTGATACTCTTATTTCCGGTCATTCAGTTGATGAGCTGGTTGCTGTACTTGCCCATGAGATAGGGCATTTCAAGAAAAAGCATATCATTATCAGTATGGTGCTGAGCATCGTCAATCTTGGTGCGCTCTTTTTTCTGCTCTCGATTTTCATCAATAACCGTCAGCTTTTTGATGCCTTTTTCATGACCAATCTCTCCGTATACGGGAGCCTGATCTTTTTTATGCTACTGTATACGCCAGAGGAACTGATACTCTCTGTTTTTTTACAGCTTCTTTCAAGAAAACATGAGTATGAAGCGGATTTTTATGCTGTTTCGACCTTTGAGAAAGGAGAGAGCCTTGGTGATGCTCTCAGGACGCTATCGCGCAGCAACCTGTCGAATCTTACTCCCCACCCGTTCTATGTGTTTATGAACTATTCACATCCACCTGTTGTGGAGCGTATCCGCCGTATCAGAGATCATGTTGCCTCTCTTCAGTCAAACTCTATGAACTGATTCTGCCTTATGGCTGATCCAACATACTTCATGCCCCCCGAGTGGGCTCCCCATAAAGCGACCTGGCTCTCCTGGCCTCACCGGCTTGAGTCCTGGCCGGGAAAGTTTGAGCCGGTACCCGCAGTGTTTGTTGAGATAGCTTCATGGCTGAGCACTTCCGAGGAGGTGCATATCAATGTTCTTGATGAATCGATGGAGCGTGCGGTGCTTGAACTGCTTCGGAACTCGCGCTATGAGCAGCTTCGTCTGGATCGTGTTTTCCTTCACAGGATTCCCACCAATGATGCGTGGTGCAGGGATCACGGGCCGAACTACGTTTTTCGTGAATGCGGTGAGCGAAGAGAGAAAGTTATTCTCGACTGGGAGTTCAATGCCTGGGGCGGGAAATATGCACCCTGTGATGATGACAACGCTGTTCCTGAGCGGATTGCTTTTCTGGAGCAGCTCCCGCTGGTTTCAACCGGAATGGTGCTTGAGGGAGGCTCTATCGATGTTAACGGCAAGGGCCTGCTTTTGACGACCGAGGCGTGCCTGTTGAATCAAAACCGGAATCCGTTAATGAGCCGCGCTGATATTGAGAGGGAACTCGGCAACTATCTCGGTATACAAAAAGTGCTCTGGCTCGGTGAAGGTATTACGGGAGACGATACCGACGGGCATGTTGACGATATGGCCCGGTTTGTCAATGAAAACACCGTGGTGATTGCCGTTGAGGATGATCCTGCTGACCTGAATTATGAACCGCTTCAGGAGAACTACCGGTTGCTGCAGAGTTTTACTGATCTTCAGGGTAACCCTCTTCAGGTCGTGAAACTTCCCATGCCCTACCCGGTTATTTTTGATGGTGAGCGTCTGCCTGCCAGCTATGCTAATTTTTATATCGCCAACAGCGTTGTTCTCGTTCCAACCTATCGCTGTTCTCGCGATACCGAAGCCCTCGAGTTGCTTCAGCACTATTTTCCTGATCGTAACGTTGTCGGTATTGATTGTATTGATCTGGTCTGGGGTCTTGGAGCGATTCACTGCGTTACCCATGAGGAACCGGCAATGCCCGTTTAGACGTGCTCTTTCTGCACAAACAAAAAAAGCGGCCCGAAAGCCGCTTTTTTTGTTTGTGCAGAGTGATTACTTTTGAATGCTCAGCTTCAGGCGAGGAGACCAGCAAGGCTGTTGCAGTTCTCTTTGACCTCGGCAGCGGATTTCCGCAATGCTTCGAGTTCACTCGGGGAGAGATTGATTTCAAGTACCTGCTCAACACCGTTTTTGCCGAGTTTGACCGGCACACCGCAGTAAACATTATCAATACCATACTCTCCCTCAAGTGCTGTGGTACAGGGGAGAATACGTTTGCGATCCTTGACAATAGCCTCAATCATCTCCACGGCAGAAGCTGCCGGTGCATAGAATGCCGAACCGGTTTTAAGCAGGTTGACAATTTCGATGCCGCCGTTTCTTGTGCGCTCGACAATCGCGTCGATTTTATCCTGCGGCAGCAGTTCAGTTAGGGGGATTCCGGCAACATTGGTATACTTTACAACCGGCACCATGGAGTCGCCATGTCCGCCAAGTACGAAGGCGTTGATATCCTGCATTGAAACATTAAGCGCCTCAGCAATAAAGCTTCTGAATCGGGCGGCATCAAGCACACCGGCCATACCGATAACCCGCTCCTTGGGAAGTCCGCTGGTTTTTCTGGCAACATAGGTCATGACATCAAGAGGGTTTGATACCATGATGATGATCGGGTTTGAAGAGTACTTCATCACCTGGGTGGTGACGTCACGGATAATCGTGGCGTTTTTATTCAGGAGATCTTCTCTGGTCATTCCCGGCTTTCTTGCAAGACCGGCGGTAATAAGAATAATATCCGAATCGGCTGAGTCTTTATAGTCATTTGATCCGATAACACAGGTGTCGAAAAGTGCTACGGCCCCTGATTCATACATGTCAAGAGCTTTGCCCTGGGGGATACCTTCCACGATGTCAATCAGTACAACTTCTTTTGCAAGTTGTTTTTCTGCAATGCGAAGTGCCGCTGTAGCCCCGACATTTCCGGCTCCGATAACGGTGATTTTCATAACGAATCGATGATTTAATGGTGTAAAGTAAGAGATGCTGAATGCCGTTTATGCTTCTGAGAGTGACCATCAGGTTGAGCATAAAAAAAGCCGCCTTGAAGAAAAAGACGGCTCCTAAAATATAAGCTTATTTTGCAGCAAGCAAAATCAGCAGGGGATGATGTTGACCTGTTTTTTGTTGTTCCTTCCGTTGCGGAAGGTGACAACGCCGTCAACCAATGCAAATATGGTGTGATCTTTGCCTAACCCGGCATTTGTGCCTGCGTTGATAACTGTGCCTCTC
>JAAXXL010000049.1 GCA_013334485.1 Chlorobiaceae bacterium
GTCCGCCTCGCCCTTGAACCGCTCACGACGGTTAAAATTCCTGCAATGCCATTGTTGCGCGATTTGATTGCTTCGTTGGGTGGTGCTCGAATTCCTCATGTAGCACCACTATTTCGCTACTCGGGAGTTTAATGAACGAACGAGTAGAGGAGTTTGATCTCTTCGGGCCATTGGTCGGAGTCGGGGGTTTCAAGGATCAGCGGGATCTCTTCAAATGCAGGATTGTTCATGATGTAGCTGAACGCCGCCACTCCGATTGTTCCTTTGCCGATACTTGCATGGCGGTCAACGCGGCTGGCAATCGGCTGCATTGCATCGTTGAGGTGCATTCCCCGGAGATATTTCATCCCTACGATGCGGTCGAATTCGCTGAAGGTGGCTTCAGCCGCCGCGGCTGAGCTGAGGTCGTAACCGCTTGCAAAGAGATGGCAGGTGTCGAGGCAGACCCCGGCCCGTGTTTTATCCTCTATCTGATCAATAATTTCAGCGAGCTGCTCGAAGCGGTATCCGAGATTGCTTCCCTGACCGGCCGTGTTTTCAATAACAGCGGTAACCCCTTTTGTAACATCAAGCGCCCGGTTGATCGATTCGGCAATCAGCCTGAGGCACTCCTCCTCGCTTATCTCTTTCAGATGGCTGCCGGGATGAAAGTTCAGCAGGGTAAGCTGGAGCGCTTCCACCCGCTGCATCTCCCCGATAAAAGCATCACGCGAAACCTGGCGCTTCTCCGTGTCAGGGCTGCCGAGATTGATCAGGTAGCTGTCATGCGGCAGAATATGCTGAGGCTTGAAGCCCCCATCATTACAGTTTTTCAGAAATGCATCTATTGAAGAGGTCTCAAGTTTCGGTGCTCTCCACTGTCTCTGGTTTTTTGTGAAGAGCGCAAAGGCTTTCGCTCCGATAGTGCTGGCCTGAAGTGGAGCATTTTCAACTCCTCCGGCTATGCTGACATGGGCGCCGACTCGTTTCATAAGTGAACCTCTGTTTATTTGTTGCGTGATTTGATTGTTTCGTTATCCCCTGACGGCATCAGCACTGCCGATGGCTTCGGCCTGACGGGCGGTGAGATTCAGGGTTTTGCGGATGGTAAATGAACTCCCTTTTGAGGAGGAGGTGGAGAGCATCTCTCCAAGAAGCCCTGTGGAAAAAAGCTGGACACCGAGAATCAGCAGCAGGATGCCGAGAAAGAGAATCGGGCGGTTGCTGACCGGTTTATGCAGCAGAATTTTATCAAGGGTGACGTAGAGGCTGATTGCAAAGCCAAAGAGAAAACTTGCAAGGCCTGCCATGCCGAAAAAATGCATGGGGCGGCGAAGGTAGCGGGTAATAAAGAGCACCGAAAGAAAATCAAAGAGTCCTGCAAAAAAACGGGAGGAGCTGTATTTGGTGCTTCCGAATTGCCGAGCCCGGTGATTTACCGGAAGTTCGGTGATTTTGAAACCCATCCACTCGGCCATTACCGGGATGTAGCGGTGCATGTCGCCATGCAGCTCAAGGCGGCGGGTCACTTCGCTCCGGTATACCTTAAGCCCGCAGTTGAAGTCGTGTATGGTTATGCCGGTAAAGAGGCGCGTCACCGTATTGAAAAGTTTTGAGGGAACTGTTTTGGAGAGCGGATCCTTGCGGTTCTGCTTCCATCCGCTGACCAGATCATACCCTTCCATCAGTTTTTTCAGTAACGCCTTTATCGCAAAGGGGTCATCCTGCAGGTCGGCGTCAATCGTGCAGAGATACTCTCCGGAAGCTGCCATAAAGCCTGCCGATAGCGCGGCGGTTTTGCCGAAGTTTCTCTGGAAAGAGATCAGCCGGAGCTCCGGTTTTGACTCGATAATTCCTTCAATCACCCGGTTTGAACCGTCGGTTGAACCGTCATCCACCATAATGATCTCAAAACTGAACGGATCAGGAAAAAGGGCGTGCAGCTCAGGCTCCTGCATGGCCAGATAGAGCTGATCAATCAGTTCAGGAAGAGATTCCCGCTCGTTGAGAAGAGGGACAATGACAGAGAGTGAGGCCAAAGGGAGATTCGAGATTGGAGAATTGATAAAAACCTGTTGAAAAGTAAGGAGTAAACCGGCCAAAGCCAAAATTTCTTCAAACCCCCCGCATATCCGGTGGCCAGATGTATTTGTGCAGTTGAAGCTGCATTCTGACGTTCAGCCGGTCTTCAAGAATCCAGTTGGCAAGGCTTACTGGCTCCAGCATGCCGAATGCCACGCCCATCATGACGGTGCAGGCGTCAGTAAGTCCGGTTCTGGTGAGCAGCTCCCGGGCCCAGAGGTAGTCTTCGCGGTCTGTCACCACGATTTTCATCTCTATCAAGCGGTTTGCATGATCTTTTTGACGCAGGGCGAGTTCGATGTTTTCGGGGTTGTTTTTATCCGATACACCGGTTGATGGTGGTTTAAGGTCGATGATTTTGTGTACGCGCGGGTCCACCTTCGCCACGGAGAGAAATCCGCCGGTTTCGAGCAGGACGCTCTCCTTCCACCGGTTGCAGAGCTTCTCAATGAGCGGATAGACCTCCTCCTGCAGGAGCGGTTCCCCTCCGGTTATCTCCACAAGCGGCGCCCCGATTTCAGCCACCCGTTCTATGATCTCCTCAATATTCATCTCCCTGCCGGGCTGTTCCGCATAGGCGGTATCGCAATGGCGGCAGCCGTGGCCGCATCCCGCCAGCCTGATGAAGGTGCAGGGCCATCCGGCGTACGAACCCTCTCCCTGGATGGAGTGGAAGATCTCGCTTACATTGAGGGTGCCGCTATTACCCTGTTTTGCGCTTTGATTGCTTTGTTGGGCGGTGCTCGAAATCCTCATGTACTCCATGTACACTCCGGTTTCTGCGCTCCGTCCGCCTCACACTCAAACCGCACTCGACGGTTAATAGCGCTCTCCTTGCGGCTGATTTTGGTGCTGCTCATCATGATTACTGTTCTTTAAGTAACATCTCCAGGGCGTCGGGGTAGAGGGTGTGCTCACAGGCAAGTACTCTTGCGGCAAGGCTTTCCGGGCTGTCGCCTGGAAGCACCGGAACCTTGCGCTGCATGAGAATCCGTCCCTTGTCATACTCCTCGTTGACCAGATGCACCGTTGCTCCGCTCTCGGTTTCGCCTGCGGCGAGTACCGCCGTATGGACATGAATGCCGTACATCCCTTCGCCACCGAACTTCGGCAGCAGGGCGGGATGGATGTTGATAATCCTGTTTGTATATGCCTCTACGACGGCGTCAGGCACCTTGCGCATATATCCCGCCAGTACAATGATGTCGATCTGCGCTTTTCTGAGGCTATCAACCATCGCTGATGCAAACCCTTCAAAGGAGTCGAACTGCTTTTCCGTCAGATGCAGGGTAGCTATGCCGTTCTCACGGGCGAACTCCATCGCTCCGCACTGCGAACGGTTGGAGAGGCAGAGCACGATCTCCGCATTGATCGCTCTCTGCTTCAGCGCATGGAATATTGCCTGGAAGTTGCTTCCGGATCCGGAGCAGAAGACCGCTATGCGGGTTTTGTTGTTAGTCATATGGTTATGGTCTTGTTGCACCTATTTTATTACAACTGCCCTCCATTTCCAAGTTTTTCCGCTTTTCTGGTTTCTCTCTCCGGCTTTGCTTCCTGTTAACCTGTCGATGTCCCTATTCTTCTCATTTTACTGTAATTATCCTTACCTTTATCGTAACGCTCTCTTTGATATAAAGTTTTGTAACGGAGAGGAAATGGGTATTAAAGAAATTGAAATCAAGATCCTGAAGCTGGATTTGAAGGATCGAGCTACGCTTGCGAAGTGGCTCATCGACAGCCTCGACGAACTGCCAGAATCCGAAATCGAAGCTTTATGGGTTGAGGAGGCCGAACGTCGGCTCCGCTCATTTGAGAACGGCGAATTAGAAGCGCTTGATGGCAAAACGGTTGTTGATGCACTTCGGAAAAGTCTAAGATGAAATATTGCCTTATATCGTTTTTTGCGTAGGATTTGGCAGAAGCTATCCGACAATGCTTCTATTCGATATTTGCTTATGGCGCTGACTCTTCGGGAATATTATGCTGAAGAACCTGACTCTCTCATAAGTTGATTGGCATCGCTCTAAATTTGATTCTGCATTATGAAACTGAAACAATATCAGGTAGATGCTTTTGCTGCCCGTCCATTTGAGGGGAACCCTGCTGCGGTGTGCCCGCTCAATAGCTGGCTGGATGATGAGCTTCTTCAGGCTATAGCGGAAGAGAATAATCTGTCCGAGACGGCATTTTTTGTCCCTGCTGAAAAAGGGTTCAAACTGCGCTGGTTTACCCCGGTCAGGGAGCTTGACCTTTGCGGCCATGCAACTCTTGCGGCGGCTCATGTGATTTTCGACATTATTGGCTACTCCCGTCAGCGCATCACCTTTGAAACACGGAGCGGTGATCTCTTTGTGCAAAAGAGAGGGGAGTTGCTGGAAATGGATTTCCCTGCCTCTCCACCGATGCCTTGCGGATTTTCTGAGATTCTGGCTGAAGGTCTTGGCAAGCGACCTCTGGAGGTGTGGGCTTCGGAAGATTATCTTGCCCTGTTCGACAGCGAAACCACGCTTCGCGCTCTCACTCCTGACTATGCAATGCTTTGCGAACTTGATCTGCGCGGTGTCATAATTACTGCTCCCGGCAGTGATGTTGATTTTGTCAGTCGCTTCTTTGCTCCTAAGTTCGGTATTCATGAGGATCCCGTAACCGGTTCCGCTCACTGCACGCTTGCGCCATACTGGGCCAATAAACTTGGAAAGCATACCCTTACGGCCAAACAGGTTTCCAGACGAGGAGGCAATATCGCTTGCGAAGTGAAAGGTGACCGGGTTCTTCTCTCCGGGAGTGCGGTGACAGTTATGGAGACAGAGATTACCCTTTAATTGACAGAGAGAACGCTGAAGGTGATTTTCCTTTTCGCTCTTCTTGCAGATATTAATTTTACATTGTATATTTACGGTGTAATATTAATTTAGTGATCCACTATGGCAAGACCGATCAAAAAAGAGCAGATCCCTCATCTTCAGGAGGCTATCAAGGATACGGCATGGCGGCTGATAGCAGAATTTGGTGCTCCAGCCCTCTCGCTGCGGGCCATTGCCCGGGCCTTGAAGATTACCGCTCCGGCCATTTACAACTACTTTCCTGATCGTGACGCTCTTGTGACCGCCCTCACTATTGATGCCTTTACCTCCTTTGGTGATGTGCAGCTCAAGGCTCGCGACAGCTTTCCCTCTTCACAGCCACTTGAGCGTTTACAGGCTATCGGCCTTGCCTATCGCCACTGGGCGCTGAGCTATCCCCAGCGTTATCAGCTCATCTTCGGCACCCCTATTCCCGGTTACGAACAGCAGCAGATGGCAATCATTCCCTCAGCAACCCGCTCCATCAGTGCGCTGGTGAGTGTGATCGAGGATATTCGCGTTGCCGGGAAACTGAAAGCTGAAAATTTCCCGCTGCCGGAACCGGAGTATGAGGCAGAGCTTTCGGCCCTGAATATCTATACAAGCAACCTTCACACCCTTTCGCACGGTGTTGCCCTGATTGTATGGAGCAGGGTGCACGGGCTGGTCTCGCTTGAAATCGGCGGTCGCATTCCCCCGTTCGGAGTGAGTGGCGATGATCTCTATCATTATGAATTACAATCAATAGCCAGACAATTTATACAGGAGTGAATTATGAAAATATTGATTCTTGACGGCTCTCCGGCAGGTGACAGAGTCGGCATTTTTTTTGTAGCTGCCTTGCAGGCTGAACTTTCCCAGCGTGGTTCTATCTCCGAAGTGGTTGTGCTTCGCGACAAAAAGATCGGCAACTGCATGGGTGATTTTTATTGCTGGTTCAAAAGCCCCGGCAGGTGCCATGTGGCTGACGACAATCAGGAGATATCAAGGAAGTATCTTGAAAGCGACCTTGTGATTTTTCTTACGCCGATTACCTTTGGCGGTTATGCTCCGACGCTCAAGAGAATGGTTGATCACATGATACAGAACACCCTGCCATTTTTTGCTACTCATAATGGGGAGATTCATCATCAGCAACGCTACGAGCGTTATCCCGATGTTCTCACCATTGGCTGGCAGCGTGAGCCGGATGAGCAGTTGGCCTCTGTTTTCCGGCATCTGGCCTGGCGCAACTCCATCAACTTTTATGCAAAGGTGCATGCCTGCGGTATCCTCTCTGGAAATCAGGAGGATGATGTGATGGACAGAGAACTTCATCGCCTGCTTGATCAGGTTTACCGACACGTTTCGGATCCAAAGGCAGCTCTGCCGCACTTCCCGCGTTCATCTGTGCCACCGGCGGCTCTTCGTCGCGCACTGCTGCTGGTTGGCAGCCCACGCCTTGAGAAAAGCACTTCATCGTCCCTCGGCTCCTATCTTTTTGAGCAATTGACGCAGCATGGAGTTGAAACCGAAACGATTTATCTCTACAAGGCGATCAATACCCCTGATCGGATGGAGGCGCTGCGTCAGGCTATTCACTGGGCAGATCTGGTTGTTCTTGCCTTTCCGCTCTATGTGGATACACTACCGGCGCCGGTCATTTCAGTGCTCGAAGATGTTGTGATGCACTGCAAAGGGAAAACGAAGCCGACAGGGTTTTCAGCCATCGTCAATTGCGGATTTCCCGAGGCCAGCCAGAATGATAGTGCCATTGCGCTCTGTGCCGGGTTTGCCCGCGCTGCCGGATTTGAATGGATGGGCGGGCTTTCGCTTGGCGCGGGAGAGGGGATGGTACAGGCTCGACCGCTCGGGGAAATGGGTGGACAGGGCACCTCCCTCAGAAGGGCGCTGGAGATCGCGGCAGGGGAGCTTGCCGAGGGCAAAGCCGTTTCAGAGAGTGCGCAGGAGCTGCTGGCCAAACCATTGATGCCGCAGTGGATCTACAAGCTTGGCGGTACAATTGGCTGGAAGATGCGGGCACGGAAATTCGGTACACAGAAGCTTCTTAAGGCAAGGCCTTACCAGAAAGCGGGTTAGTGTCGGGCAAATTTCAAAGCTATAAAATTGCTTCGCTGGAGGGTACAGAGAGGCTCAAATAATTAGGGATTTTTTCTTAAATTCCCGCTTCACAAATAGCACTCAAACGATAAATAAATTTTTGATAAAAATGTCTGATCCTGTCATCAAGCGGGCGCTGGTCTCTGTATCTGATAAAACCGGTATTGTGGAGTTCTGCCGTGAGCTTTCGCTCCTCGGCGTCGAGATTTTTTCAACAGGGGGAACCTTGAAGTCGCTTCAGGATGCAGGTGTCAGTGCAGCCTCAATATCCAATATTACCGGATTTCCGGAGATCATGGATGGCCGGGTGAAAACTCTTCATCCGAAAATACATGGCGGTTTGCTTGCGGTCAGGGAGAACGCTGATCATGTCAAACAGGCGGTCGAGAACGGCATCGGCTTTATTGACCTTGTGGTGGTGAACCTCTACCCCTTTGAGGCTACCATCGCCAAGCCGGATGTGACCTTTGAAGATGCCATAGAGAATATCGATATCGGCGGCCCATCCATGCTTCGCAGTGCAGCCAAGAACAACGAGTCAGTAACGGTGGTAACCGACAGTGCCGATTACGCTCTTGTATTGAAGGAGATGAAGGAGAATAACGGTGCAACGAAAAGGGCTACCCGTCTTACGCTTGCAACAAAGGTTTTTGCCGAGACCTCCCGTTACGATGGCGCCATTGCAGCTTATCTTGTCAAAGCATCTGGAGAGCAGTCAGCAGCTTCTGCGATGACCGTCAAACTTGAAAGAGAACTCGATATGCGCTACGGCGAGAACCCTCACCAGAGTGCAGGATTTTACAAGTTGACTGACAGTGACGGTTCCCGCTCTTTCGGCGACTTTTTCGAAAAGCTCCACGGCAAGGAGCTCTCTTACAACAATATGCTTGATATTGCCGCTGCAACCGGAGTTATTGAGGAGTTTCGCGGTGAAGACCCTTCGGTTGTTATTGTCAAACATACCAACCCTTGCGGCGTTGCACAGGCCCCTACGCTTGCCGAAGCCTATCGCCGTGCATTCTCCACCGATACACAGGCTCCTTTCGGCGGAATCATCGCATTTAACCGTCCGCTGGACATGGAGGCGGCAATTGCAGTCAACGAGATCTTTACCGAGATTCTTATTGCCCCTGCCTTTGAAGATGGCGTGCTGGAGCTGTTGATGAAGAAGAAGGACCGCAGGCTTGTGCTTCAGAAAAAGGCATTGGCGAAAGGTGGCTGGGAGTTCAAATCCACTCCGTTCGGCATGCTGGTTCAGGAGCGCGACAGCAAAATCGTTGCAAAAGAGGATCTTACGGTGGTGACGAAGCGTCAGCCTACCGAAGAGGAACTTTCGGATCTGATGTTTGCATGGAAGATTTGCAAGCATATCAAATCGAACACCATTCTCTATGTGAAAAACCGTCAGACCTATGGTGTTGGTGCCGGTCAGATGTCGAGGGTTGATTCGTCGAAAATCGCACGCTGGAAAGCCTCTGAAGTCAATCTTGACCTCAAGGGTTCAGTTGTTGCTTCTGATGCCTTTTTTCCCTTTGCGGACGGTCTGCTTGCAGCAGCCGAGGCCGGTGTTACGGCAGTCATTCAGCCGGGTGGCTCTATTAGAGACAACGAAGTGATTGAGGCAGCAGATGCCAATAACCTTGCCATGGTCTTTACCGGAATGCGCCACTTCAAGCATTGATTGGAACAAGAAAGCAGGCTGAACCTGTAATAAAGAAAAAGGGCAACTGTTTCAGCAGTCTGCCCTTTTTCTTTGTACTGATTTTATGCACAGTATCCTTTTTTCCATTCTTTGGTGGTGTGACGCTCGCACACTTCATATTCCGTCTCATTTTTCTATGTTGATAATTCCTCCAGTGTAATAGATATCCGGGTATTCAGGCATCCTGATGTTCAGAGTAGACGGTTTCAGATTGATATCAAGCCGCATGAAACAGATACCTTTTTGACCGATACACGTGTTACTAACGCTTTAAGCAAAGCTTTTTCGGAACGGATGCTTACGCAGGAATATATGCGAAGTATAGTTTCGGCATGGTGTCGATTCCTGAAAAGGCTTGCGTTGCTTATCAGGATGATGCGCTGCTATTTGCTTTATATGATTGATCTATATACTTGGTACTGCTGTGAAGTTGTGCTCATGTGGTTTCATGAAGGGCCGGAGTGCTGTTTATCCTGTCAGCCTGCCGGTAATTTTCTGGTATTGTAGCACTATGGAATGGTTTGGCGTTTTGCCTGTCTCAATACGTCTCAATATGGTTCACTATGTCTCGGAATATGTCTTGTAAACCGTGTCAACTTTGTACAGTTTTGGCTCCGTTGGAATGGTATTGGTAACTGTTTAAAGTAGAGGGTTTTAACCTTAAAATATTTGCAGATAATAATAAACGGTATAATGTCAGGTTTTTTGAGATCGGCTTGGCGCGATTATTGTACTAACATAAAAAGGTTAAAACGGAGCTATCTCTTTTGTTTATCCTTGTTTGTTCATAAGGCATAACATTGCGTTTACAGTCTAAGCAGCATTGACAGCCTTTTGTTTTTATCACTAACAGTTGTTTTGTCAATTATTAAGCTATGGAAGGAAGATTTATTGGATATGTCCGGACCTCTCCATCGGACCAGGAACACCATCTTCAGATGGATGCTCTCAAGCAGGCAGGTTGCTTGCCTCATCATATTTTTTCTGACAAACAGGGTGGTGTAAAATCTGAACGTCCAGGGTTTGATCAGTGCCTGCAGGTTCTTCGGCAGGGAGATACGCTTGTTGTATGGCGACTTGACGGACCCGGCAAATCGGTTCATCATTTGATACAGCTTTTCGAAAAGCTGCAGCGCACAGGAATAGGATTTCGCTCTATCTGCGATGATGCCATTGATACGACCAGGGATTGGGGTTCACTGGTATTCAATATTTTTTCCTCGCTCTCAATGGTTGAGCGGCGGCTGCTTCAGGAAAATACCAAAGCAGGATTGAGGGAAGCGAGGGCAATCGGGCGTAAAGGTGGCCGGAAGCCAACAGTGAACGACGATTTGAAAGTGCAGCTCGTCAAAAAAATGAGCAAGAATACCAGCATCAGTGTCAGTGAGATATGTGAAACACTGAAAATTTCCAGAGCTACCTATTATCGTTATCTGTCGATTTCTGAGTGATAAATAGTTGTGGTGAAATTTGAGAACCTGTTGATGGGATGGGTTGAGGGTTGTCATAAGGCAAGGCTTGACAATGGCGACAGAAATATAATGATTTAAACTGAGGGTAAAATAATGCATAAACTTATTGTCAGGCTTGTAGTCTGCATAAGTGCCTTTATCGGAATACTTGCACCTTCAGATACACAGGCCGCGGGTTCGGCGCTGAAAGAGCTGAGGATTGATTACTCCGAATACAACCAGCTCAGTCTGGTATTGAAAAAATTCGGATGGTTGGAAAAAGAGTTTAAAAAAGAGAAGCTTCAGGTAAGATGGGTTCATAGCGCGGGAAGTCATGAGAGTCTTAAAGAACTGACCAGCGGAAAGATTGATTTTGCATCCACTTCAGCACTTCCTTGTGTGCTGTGCAGGGCAGAAGGGCATCCCGTGAAGCCGGTTTATACATTTTCGCATCCAGAGTGGGTTACCCTTCTTGTTTCCCGTGATTCCCCAATCAATTCAATCAAAGAGTTGAAAGGTAAAAAAATTGCGGTGACACCGGACAGTGATCCCTATGTATTCCTTTTGCAGGCATTGCAGGCGGAAGGTTTACAGAAGAGCGATGTTGAAATTATTCCCCTGCAGCTTAATGAGGGTCGGATTGCGCTTGAAAAGCAAGAGGTTGATGCCTGGGCAGGCACCGATCCCTATAGCTCTGCTTGCCAGATGGAGACCGGCAGTCGTGCTATATACCGTAATACCTCATTCAACAACTATGGTTTACTCAATACAACTGATTCTTTTGAGGAAAAGAACCCGGAAGTAGTTAATCGTGTTGTCAGAGCTTATGAAAAGGTCAGGAAGTGGGCAATCAGGCATCCTGATGAGTTGGCGCTGATATATGCTGATGAATCAGGTGTGTCATTGCCGATTGCAAGATTGATTCTTAGTCGTGTTGATTTTTCTCAGCCCATTCCTGATAACGGAGATCTCAAGGGGTTGAAAGATTCTGCTCCCATTCTGGTGCAGGAACGGATGGTGGAGAATAGCTCTCTCGTGGATACTGTGATTCATCAGTTTATTGATCCTGTTGTGCGTAAAGTGAATTGATCGCACCCTTCGGTTTTCATTTCACATCTCTATTTGCTGCCGCCTGCCGGATATTTTCTGCTACAGCTTTTGCATTACGCTTCAGGCGTCTGAGTCCAATGCGGAACAGAGGGGTTCCATAAAAAAGTTTACGGAACCCTGATCCGGTCAGGTTCAGAATTTGCTCGGTCGTGATCTCTGCCAGCTCCTCTTTCAATGCAAATGAGTCGTTTGCCTTAATGCTTGATTGCCGGTTATGCGGGCAAACATCCATACAGAGATCACAACCGAACATCCACTCTCCGATCATTGACCGCTCCTCTTCACTGAATTCCCTTTTAAGCTCACCCGTGAGGTATGAGATGCATCGCGATGCATCTATTCTTCCCGGCCCGGTCAGTGCGCCTGTCGGACAGCTCTCAATGCAGAGGTTGCAGCTTCCGCAAAGATTCGGGAGCGGAGGCTTGCTGTCAATAATTTCAAAGTCGATAAGAAGTTCACCAAGAAATACCTGTGATCCGGCGGATGGAATGATCAGGAGGGTGTTTTTCCCCGGTTTTCCTATATGGGCATGTTCAGCCCAGGTTTTTTCAAGGAGAGGGGCACTGTCAACAGTGATGAGTCCGTTTATCGGTTCAGGAGTGAGTGTTTTCAGCTTTTCAAAAAGCAGCTCAAGTTTACGGCGCACCACGGTGTGGTAATCAGCAATAAGCGCATATTTTGAGATTTTCGGCTGGCAGGCACGATACTCAACATGGTTGTTATAGCTTATGGCAGCGGAAATGACGGTTTTAAGTCCTGGCAGCAGCAGCGTCGGGTCTGACCTGTTTTCAAGATGCTCAGCCATGTAGCTCATCTCGCCATGACGTTTTTCATTGATCATGGCCTTTAATCGATCTATGGCAAGCTGTTGCGGCATGGGCGTGGAGAAACCGATGGCAGCGAAACCGAGTCGGGCAGCTTCCTTTCTGAGATCCCGGGAGAGTTGGGTTGTATCCTGGCTCATGACTGATTTCTCTATTTGCCGGGCGCGTAGCTTGAAATGTATATTTATCGACAAATAAATATACATTTCAAGGAATATATTCCCTCTGTGTCAACCGTACTGCTGTGCTATGGAACGTCGTGAGTTTATAAAAAAATTATTGAAACGTAGTGCAGCAGGTGCCGGTGTTGCTGCAGCCGGAACCGCCGGGCTTGTTGGATATTATCAGCCGAGAAAAGAGGTGTATGGCGAAGGTGTTAAAGCAGAGGCGGTCAAGGAACGGCTTGATACCCTGAAAAAGGTTGTCGTTATTGGAGGAGGGCTTGCAGGTATCAGTTCTGCACTTGAACTGGCCAGAAAGGGCTTTGAGGTGACTCTTGTTGAGTCTTCGGCGTCACTTGGGGGAAAGCTTACCGGTTGGGATATTGATGCGCTTGGTGAGCGGTTTCCGGTTGAACATGGGTTCCATGGATTTTTTGACCAGTATTACAATCTTAACGAAATGTTCGCCTCTGCCGGGGTTAAAAAAGAGATATTCAGTGCCGCTCCCGGATATCCGGTAATTTTCAAAAATTTCCCCAAAGAGATTTTCGGTCAGACTCCGAAGCTCTTTCCTCTCAATGTCCTCTCAATCATCGTTCAGTCAAAGCGACTTGATATGCTGGCATTTCTGAAAAATGCCAGAGGCCTGCTCTCTACAGCGGAGCTTTTCAGGTATGAGTATGCCACAACATTCAGGAAGTATGACTCTATTGATTTTATGACATACTGCCAGAGGGGTGATACCCTGAAGGCATTTGTCGATACCGTGCTGCATCCGTTTGCCGATGCTACGATGAACCGTATGGAGGTTCTCTCTGCCGCTGAAGCGCTCCGCTATTTCCATTTCTATTTTATGTCAAGTCCTGAGGGGTTGGCTTTCAGGATAACGAATCGCGACTGTATGAGTGCGTTGATTACGCCATTGGAGTCAAAGCTGAAGGAGTTTGGAGTCAAACTGCGCAAAGGGAACACAGCACGTCGAATTGTGGTTACCGGAGATCGGGTCTCCGGTGTGGTTGTGGACTCTCCTGACAGCGGCAGTGCGCTCCAGCTCCATCTGGATCCTGCAAAAATCCCGCAAAAAGGCTTTGGATTGTTCCTTACCGGTGAAGGTGTGCCGGTGATGGTTGGCAGAAAGGGTTCCGGTTATGTGGCCTATGATGGCCGGTGTACGCATATGGGCTGTACTGTTACGCCTGACACCTTGAGTGGCGGCTTCATTTGCCCGTGTCATGCCGGGGTGTTTGATGCTTCCGGAAATCCTGTTGGCGGACCGCCAAAGGCTCCGCTTGGCGCGCTTTCGGTGACTCTGGAAGGGAAGAGCGTTGTTGTTCAGCATGCAAAAGCCGGAGTTAGCGGAGCGGGGGAAGAGGTAATCGCCTGTGACTATTGCGTTCTTGCTTCCAACGTTCGGGGAGTGCGTGAGCTGGTAAAGGGTTCTTTGTTGAACCGTACGACGTTCGAGTCGCAGGTTGCCTCACTCGGTGAGGCGGATCCTTACGTTGTTTTTCGTCTATGGCTCGACCGTCCGCTCGGTTCCAGGGAGTTCCCTTTCTATACGGTTTCCGGATATACCTATACCGATTCAATCTCCATCTACTCGGATTTTCAGGAGCCATTTATCTCCTGGGCAAAAAAAACAGGCGGGTGTGTGGTTGAACTGCATGCCTATGCTATCGCTCCCGGAGATATACGGCCGGAAGCCGAAATCAGGGCGACCATGCTGAATGAACTGCATGTCATGTTTCCGGAAACCGTTCATGCGACGATACTTTATGAGCTTTTCATGCAGCAGTCCAACTTTTCGCGCTGGGCTCCGGGTGATCATGCTCATCGTCCTGGTGTTGAAACTTCCTTTTCCAATCTCTTTCTTGCAGGTGACTGGGTCAAGGTTGATGCTCCGGTCTTTTTGATGGAGGCTGCGGCTTTTACCGGACGCATGGCTGCAAACGCTATCTTCCGTCAGGAGTCACTGAAACAGGTGCCCCTTCCGATTGTGCCCATGCAGGGTTTGTTTGCATGAGAATTCCTGAATGTGCTTTACATGCTGTCTCATTTCGAATCTCCGCCGACAGTTATTTCCTCTCCCCGTGTCATTTCGAATCCCCGTTTTTTCGGGGTGAGAAATCTGAAGTACGCGAGAGTTTCAGGAGATCTCTCACTGCGTTCGAGATGACAAAAGAGGGGGTTCGAGATGACAATTGAAGGGGAGAATTACAAAAGAGGGGAATGAGATGACTATTAGGGCGGACTGATGACAGTCGAGGGAGAATTCAGCATTCAAAATCTCTTGAGCTGAAGGCATTTGGCAACGGTGTTGTGGAGCAAGGGGCGGAATTTGCGGATTTTTATGTTGGCTGAGGTTGGCCAAACCCTGTTGCTGAGCAGAATGACAGCGAGATCCTGCTGCGGGTCAATCCAGATGCTGGTTCCTGTGTATCCGAGATGGCCGTAGGAGGCTCTGGAGAAAAAATCTCCAGCAGAAGAGGGGCCGTCCAGTGAGCGCATATCCCATCCGAGAGCCCTCTCGGTACGGCTTCTTGAGAAGAAGTTATTGAGGGTGCTTTTTCGGAAGTAAACTTTGTTCCCGACACTTCCTTCGCGCATGAGCATGCGCGTAAACGTGATGAGGTCTCCGGTTGTCGAGTAGAGTCCGGCGTGTCCGGCAACCCCGCCAAGCAGTGCAGCGTTCTGGTCATGAACAAGCGGGCGCGGGGTGCTGAATGGCCAAAGAGTATCCTGTTCTACAGGCGCAACACGTTTCAGGATCGAAGCTGGAGGAGTGAACATGGTTGAGTGCAAGCCGAGAGGGGCTGCGAAGCGAGCATGGAAATTTTCAGCAAGGCTTTTGCCTGTAATGGTTGCTACTATTTTTCCCAGCAGGATGAAGCCGAGATCGCTGTAGAGGGTCGTCGTGCCGGGAGGGGCGAGCAGCGTATCCGTTTCGATGGCTCTGAAGAGATCGCCTGGAGATGCACAGCTTTTTGCGAAATACGAGTGGGCTCTCAAGCCTGAAGTATGGCGAAGAAGATGCTCAATGGTGACCCTCTTCTTGCCGTTGCAGCCGAAATCCGGCAGGTAAGTTGATACTGGAGACTGAAGGGAGAGTGAGTCGTGATCAACAAGCTGCATGACAATGCTTGTTGTGGAGATCGCCTTGGTGAGCGACGCCAGATCGTAGATGGTTGTGGTATCCACCGGCGAACTTTCAGCCGTGTAGGTCATTTTTCCGAATGCTTTGTGAAAAACAACCTGGCCTTTATAGAGAACAGCAAGGCTTGCGCCGGGAAACACCGAGTCGCTTACAGCTTTTTCAACAACAGTTTCAAGGGGTCTGAAGTCGAAAGCCAAAGCTCTTGCCGGGATAGCTGCAAGCAATCCGGCAAGAGTGATCCAAAGGATGAAAATAACGCGAAGCAATTGCATGGCAGCTTCTGCATTTAGAAGAGGGTGAACTTGACATAACGTCCTGGCCTTTTCTTCAGGTCAACAAGCACGGAGTCAAGAGAGGTGAGTGTACGGCTGAGATTGTTATAGAGCGCAGGATTGGATGAAAGCTGTCCGATGGTTCCTTTCTCACTGTTGAGCTTGGTCATCAGCGCTTCGGTCTTGAGAGCTGTCTGGTTAAGGCGTTCAATGGTCTCGGTAGTGTTTTTTGCCATCGCCTTGTCATTGATTAGCTTCGGCAGAAGCCCGTCACCATGGGAGGCTTTTCGTGAGATGTTTGCGAGTTCAGCCGAAGTGCTTTTCAGGCTGCTGATGGTCTCAGCAAGTTCCTTGCCCATCTTCTCATCAGTGATAAGTTTTCCTGCAACCCCCTTGTCGCTGTTGAGGTTATCGAGCAGTGAATTAATTTTAGTGAAAGCCTGGCTTGCCTTGGTGGTAAGGTCGGCCATGCCCTCTTCAGAATCGAGAGCGAGGAACTCGCCTTCGGTAATCGGTGCACCTTTTCCTGTTATTATATCAACATACTTGTCGCCGAGTATCCCGAGAGATTTTATGGTGGCTTTGGCATCTTTTGTAACAAGAGGTGCAAACTCGTTTTTAAGTTTGAGTTCAGCAACAACGTAGAGTGAGTCGTGGCTGGTGACAAAGCTCATTTTTGAAACGGTGCCGATTTTTTTGCCGGAGACCGAAACAAAGTTGTTTTCTGCAAGGCCCTGAACGTCTCTTGAGAGGATTTTTACGTTTGTTACGCCGGAAAAGAGGTTACTGTTTTTGCCGATAACCAGCCCGAGATAGGCGGCGAAACCGATGCCGATAACGAAAAAAATTCCGGTTCTCAGATCGCTCCATTTCAAAGCGTTCGGGTTTTTCATACAGGTGAAAGTCTTAGGATGTTATAATTCAAGAATCTTGTCGGAGAGGATTGATCGTATGAACGTATGCTGTGACTCATGCAGTTTTTCGGTCACATCATCGAAAATGATCTCTCCCTGGTAGAGTACAGCCACGCTGTCGGCTACATTGAACACGTCATCTATAATATGGGTAACAATCACCGCCCCAAGGTTGTTGTGATTGCGGAGTGAACTGATAAGTGAGAGTATTTTTTTTGAGCTGACAGGATCAAGTCCTGCTGTCGGTTCATCAAACAGGATCATGTGCGGTTTGAAAATCAGCGCCCTGCCGATGGCAACCCTTCTGCGCATTCCTCCGCTCAGACTTTCGGGAAGCTGATCCTCATACCCTTCGAGACCGGCAAACTGTATCTGTTCTGCAACTCTTTGGCTTATCTCTTCCTGGGGTAGTTTCAGATTTTCACGAAGAAAGAATCCGAGATTCTGACTGATGCTCAACGAGTCAAAGAGTGCATTTCCCTGAAAAACCATACCCATCTTCCGCCGAATCGCATAGAGTTCGGACTCCTTCATATGGGTGATATCCGTACCGTCAATCAGCACTTTTCCGCTGTTTGGCTTGATGAGTCCAAGCATGAGCTTGAGAATGGTACTCTTGCCTACGCCGCTCGGCCCAAGTATCGCTTTGATGGTGTTATCCTGGATTGTAAGGGAGATATTTTTGAGAATCTCCTTTTCACCGTATTTCAGGCTGATATTCTTTAATTCTATCATACGGTTACATGTTCTCCAGCACTATCTTTGAAACGTAGAAATTTGCGATCAGCACAAGGCCGGATGACACAACTATCCCTTTAATGGTTGCCCGTCCAACTCCAGCGGTTCCCCCTCTTGCCGAGAAGCCGTTAAAGCTGCTCACCAGCGTGATGATGACTGCGAACACAGGTGCTTTCAGGAAGCCGACTACAAAATCTTTGGGAGCAAGCCGCGGGTAGACGGCATTCCAGAAGATCCCGGGATCAATGCGGTGGTAGTGTTCAGCCATGTATGCTGCACTTTGAAGGCCTGCAAAGTCGGAAAGTGCTGTAAGAGGCAGAAACATGATGAGGGCGGCAACCAGCCTTGGCATGACCAGTTTGGCTATCGGGTCGGTACCGAATGCGCGAAGTGCATCAATCTGTTCGGAAATCTGCATGGCTCCGAGTTCTGCACCGTTTCTTGATCCGAATCGGGCGGAGAGCATGAGGCCCATGAGTAGTGGACCAAGTTCCCGAATGACCGAGAGCGCCGTTGAACGTCCGAGCATGGTTTTGGCTCCGAAGTCTTCAAGCAGGTTGCCTACCTCAATGGCAAGGAGTGCTCCTATGGAAATGGAGCTGACCAGCACAATAGGAATGGAGTCGGTACCGCAGATGGTGGCCTGGTCAAGAACATCCCGCCAGTAACGTATTGTTTTCGGTATGGCCATAAAGGTCCGAAGAGAAAACAGAAAGAACTCCTGCATGGTGAGGAAAAAATCCTTGAGCTGCAGATTAAGCCGTTTTTCCAGGGATCTTATTAAGATTAATGGCATAAATTAGAATGCGATGAGGAGCATTGCCCAAGGGCAGTGAAACCTTGAAAACTGGTTTTCATAATAGCAAATCTTCATCAATTGCCCAATCATCGACTCCTCATGATTTTACAAGCCTGCTTTTCATTTTCTCCACCCACTGGCAGGGGATGGTAACCTTGCCGAAGAGGTCTTCATCCCGTTCTTTCAGTCCGTGATAGTCGGAGCCGCCTGAAAAGAGCATGAAATACTCGTTGGCAATCTCCCTGTAGTAGTTCTGCTTGTAGGTATCGTGAGATGGATGGACGATTTCAATCCCGTCAAGCCCGAAGGTGATCAACTGTTTCAGTGTCTCATCGGGTACATTCTGTGCCGGGTGGGCCAGAAAAGAGAGTCCCGATGCCTCATTGATGAGCCTGATGACATCCGCCGGATGTGTTTCTATGCTTTTTACATAGGCAGGGCTGTGAGATCCAAGGTATTTGCTGAACGCTTCGCTGAAGCTCTTTACATAGCCCCCGTCCTGAAGCACGGCAGCAATGTGAGGTCGGCCCACGCTACCGTTCTGAGCTTTGACGATAATCTGCTCAATGCCGATCTTGACGCCCATTTTGGCGAGTTTGCTCACCATGCGCTCAGCCCTTTCGGTGCGCAGGTGTCGACAGTGGTCGAGATACTCTTTCAGCTCGGATTGCTGATAATCAAAAAAATAACCAAGGACATGAATATCATAGCCCTTGTAGGTTGA
>JAAXXL010000002.1 GCA_013334485.1 Chlorobiaceae bacterium
CAAGGTCAATCTCTATGCAGAGCTTGACCTTGAAAAGCCCACACCCTCTTCATCAGGCAAAACGCTTGTTGTTGCAAGCACGCGAGGAAACGCGGTCACTGAGGTTATGGTTGACGGCAAACCGGTAACAATAGGGCTGAACGCCTATATCAAGAAATAAATCACTTATTGATAGAACTTACATGAGCACCGTTTTTTCCAATCCCCAGCGCCTCTTTTCAAGAGCTGAGATACTCTCTAATCCAAGCCCTGTAACAAAAGCACATGGCGTCTACGCACTCTTTTTCAAGGAGATTCCTCCCGGTGTCCCCGTTGAGGGTTGCCTGACTCACGAAGGGCTGACCCTGCTCTATATCGGGAGTTCTCCCGATAAAAAAGGGGAGAAATATGCAACACAGACTATACAGCAGAGGGTTCGTTACCACTTCAACGGCAATGCTGACGGCTCAACACTGCGCCGGACTCTCGGCATCCTGCTCGCTAAAAAAAGCGGATTCCCGCTCAGAATGGTTGGAAACGGCAAAAAGATGACGCTCACGAAAAATGGCGAAGAGTGGCTTGACCAGTGGATGGAGGAGAACGCCTTTGTAACCTGGGTGGAAAACAGCAAGCCGTGGGATCTTGAACATCAGCTCTTCCAGGCCATTTCGCTGCCGCTGAACATCCAGGGCAACAAACACAACCCCTTTTCGGCGGAGCTTACCCGGATACGAGCGGAGGCTGTAACAAACGCAAAATATGCGCCGATTGCAGAGTAGGCTGGGCGCAACTACCCTTTCTTCGGAAACTTCAGCAGATCAAACAAAAAGCCGAAAAGGGTGGTAACTCCTTGAAATGCGTTGCTGAACCATTGTCCCAGGTGCTGAAAAGCTTCAAGTGTCTGGCCACCGGTAAGCTGGAGATATGCGGCGTAGAGCACCAGAATGGCTACAACGACAATAAAGAGACGCATGATCCTTCTCAGAAAAGAGAAGACGATCATGATTGAAATGATAACGGCAATAAAGAATATAACCGGATGGGCAACGAGATAGGTAACTGCTTTTTCCATTCTTGATCAAACATTAATATAGACACATCCTTACCGTTTTATTTATCAGCCCTGTAGGGGCGAACTATCGGTAGCGCAGGGTGCGAACCCTGGGTTGGAGGATACGTTTAATTTTTAAGATATTCCTGCAAGATAGCCGCAATCTTTTGCGACGGTGAGGCTCCGGCAAGCCTGTCGCGGGCGGCAAGCAGCTCTTGGTGTATGGAAGCGGCAAGCTCCGGATTGTCGAGAATCATCTCTGCCTGACGGGAAATATCCGGACCGTTTACTTCATGCTGAATCAGTTCCGGCACCGCCCTTTCGCTGCTCAGGAGTCCTTTGGCCACAATATTGGCGAGTGAGATATTTTTCAGCTTGACCAGCCTTCTGCCAATCATGTAGTTAAGTGCTCCGGTCTTGTAGACCACCACCATCGGACAACCAAAACAGAGGGTTTCAAGGGTTGCGGTACCGGAGGTGACGAGAGCCACATCACTGTACTGCATCACCTCATAGGCTGCGCAGTTGACAACCGTAAGATCACTGTACTCCGACATGATACTGTAGGCTTCGGCTCCAAGATGAGGAGCACGGCCAAGAAGAAAAACCGCCTTGTACTTCCGGTTGAGCAGGCGTGCGGCTTCGAGCAGTTCGGGCAGAATATGCGAAAGCTCCTGCTTCCGGCTCCCAGGGAGAAGACCGATCATCCGGGTACCGGGCTTGATCCCGTTACTCTCTGTAAAGGCATCCTTTGAAGGAAGCGAAAGTTCAGCCAGCTCTTCAATAACCGGATGGCCGACAAATTCCGCATTGATATTGTGCCTACGGAAAAACTCCACTTCGAAATCAAAAATAACGAGCAGCCGGTCGATATAGCGCCGGATCGCCTTGACCCTGCCCTCTTTCCAGGCCCAGACCTGTGGCGAGACGTAGTAGATAACCGGAATACCGAGTTCATGAAAAAAGCGGGCCATCACAAGATTCATGCCCGGATAGTCAACAAGAAAGGCTGCTCGGGGTTTTTCGCGACGCACCGCCTCCTTGAGGTCGCGAAAAACCCGCCGAAGAAAGAGCGAATGCTTGAGCACATCGACAAAACCCATGATGCTCATCTGCTTCGTATCGTAAAGCAGTTCCGCGCCGAGATTGCGAAGTTTCTCGCCGCCGATGCCAAAAACCTTGACGTCGGGTTCAGCCTTCAACAGTTCACTGATGACTCCGGCTGCATGAAGATCTCCGGATACCTCACCGGCCAGAATAAAAAGCTTTTCAGGCATCAATAAATACAGCTAAAAAGAAAATTTAAAATGCTTTACAAGGATTCCCCATGAATAGCTACTCCTATAATTGGACTAACCGGGAATAAACCGTATTTTGCGTTTCATTTTTATCTCCACTCACCCTGGAGATTTAATTCCCATTATATCAAAATCAATAAATAGAATGCAAGTTAAATTCGGAACTGATGGATGGCGCGCGATTATAGCAAAGGATTATACGTTTGATAACCTCAAAATAGCAGCACTTGCCTCTGCCCGCTACTTTCTTGAGCATCCAAACCGCACAAAAGGGGTCTGTGTCGGCTACGACACTCGCTTCATGTCGAAAGAGTTTGCTGAATATACAGCAGAAGTCTTCTCTTCACAGGGCCTGAAGGTCTATCTCTCTGACAGTTTTGCTTCAACTCCAGCGGTCTCCCTCTTCACGAGAGAAAAACAGCTTGCCGGCGGAATTGTCATCACGGCCTCACACAATCCGGCAATCTATAACGGATTCAAGGTAAAGGCTTCATACGGAGGCCCCGCGCACCCGGAAGTAATTGCAGAGATCGAAAGCTACATCCCTCTTGTTGACCCGGAAACCGTTATCAATGCCGACAGGAAACTGATCGAACCGGTTAATATGAAAGGGTTTTATGTGAGCTATCTGAAAAGCCGTATTGACTTGCCTTTGATCCGCGAATCAAGGCTGAAAATCGCCCATAATGCGATGTTCGGTGCAGGACAGGATCTCATCAAAAACCTGTTTGACGAGTCGATGGTCAATTGCTATCACTGTAGCATCAATCCCGGTTTTGGCGGAATCAACCCCGAACCTATGCCACAGTATATCAGTGAGTTTGTAGAGTTTTTCAGGGAAGTTGAAACCGATGTCGCCATTATCAATGACGGTGATGCCGACAGAATCGGCATGCTTGACGAAAACGGCAACTTTGTTGATTCACACAAACTTTTTGCCATTATTCTGAAGTATCTGGTCGAAGAGAAGCACCAGTCGGGTGAAGTAGCAAAATCGTTTGCGCTGAGTGATATCATCGACAAAATCTGCCGTAAAAACAATCTCATTCTTCATGAGCTGCCGGTTGGCTTCAAGCATGTCAGCAAACTCATGACAACCAATGACATCCTGATCGGCGGAGAAGAGTCAGGCGGTATTGGCATCACCTCTTTTCTTCCGGAACGTGACGGAGTCTACACCGGTCTGTTGATCCTTGAGATGATGACACGCAAAGGAAAATCCCTTTCAGCGCTTGTACAGGAACTCTATGATGAGTACGGATTTTTCTGCTTCAGCCGCCATGACCTGCATGTAAGCGAAGAGAAAAAACAGGCAATAATTGCACGAGCTTCAACCGGAGATCTTGAAACCATTGCCGGATACAAGGTGCTGAAATTCAATGATCTCGACGGGTATAAATACCACTTTGAGGGAGGATGGATGATGATCCGGCCATCAGGAACCGAGCCTATTCTGCGCCTCTATTGCGAAGCTGACTCTCAGGAAAAGGTAGACAAGGTGCTTGCCTTTGCGGCAAAACTTGCCTGAACACGCTTCCCCCTCAAGCTTTAACACCCAGGGCCCTGAATTTTCGGGGCCTTCAGGTTTGTAAATAAATAAAGCGCATGAATTCCTCCGACCCGACGTCCAATCTTCAAGAGGTTCTTGAAACCAGATAGCAGATCGGGTTCAGTATAGCAATGCAAAACAGAGCCGAGGCAACAATTGCCGGCATAGCACAAACAAGGTCATTTCAGAAATCGGGTATGACGTCAAAAGAAGAGATCTTCAGAAGCCTTGTTACCGAACATCAGGAGATGGTGATCAACACCTGCTACCGCTTTGTCTTTAACCGTGAAGATGCCGAAGATCTTGCCCAGGATGTGTTTGTCGAAGTATTTCGCTCCCTTGATCAATTCAGGGAAGAGTCCAAACTCTCAACGTGGATATACCGGATCGCTGTAACCAAATCGCTCGACCACCTGCGCCGGATAAAAAGAGTCAAACGGTTTGGAACACTAAAAAGAATAATCGGTGTTGAAGACCCCTCGGCAGAGCTGCCTGCTCCATTCAGTGAAAACCCGGCAGAAGCACTGGCGGAAAATGAACGGGCGAAAATATTGCAGGATGCACTGAACCGCCTGCCTGACAGTCAGAAAGCGGCATTTCTTCTCAGTAAACAGGATGGATTCAGCAATCAGGAAATTGCCGATATACTGAAAACATCGGTTTCAGCCGTAGAATCCCTTATTCACCGGGCGAAAAAAAATCTGCACGACAGGCTCTATACCTATTATCAACAACATTGATTATTTGTAAAGACGGCACAAGGTTTTCAGAAACATGTCGTCGAAATCAATGAAACAGGATTATATGATGAAACATAACAGAGAGAACATAGAGTGCGAGGTGGGTAAAACCATGCAACTGCTTGATGAGCTGAAACCGCTGGAGGTGGATCATCATTTCAGAGTACGGCTTATGCAGCGGGTTGACCGGGAGTTCGGTGAAGGATCGAAAAAGGGACGCAGTGGTTTTAGTCGATACTTTGATGTCAGGCTTGCCTTGATGGCTCTGCTTCTTGTCATCAATCTCAGCACTGCCCTGCTCTCAATCAAAAGTAATAATACGCAGTTTAGTGCCGGAATCAGCGAACTGCTTGACAATATGGGTGATGACTATACAACCCAGGAGTTTGCCTACTACGACCAGACAGCAACGCAACCAGTTGATACAGGGGTGGATACTATCCTGACTCAATGAACAACTCTGGCATGCAGAAATAACTGTTTTTAAACGTCACTGATGAATATGAAACCTTCTAATAATTCAAAGAGAGAAACGATGAAAAAGAGCATGATGATGTTATTGGCCGCTGGACTTCTCGGATTCAGCACGGCTTCTGCTGAAACAGATACCAAACGCCCTGCAGAGGCGGATACTGCCTTTGTCCGGGGTGCAATGTGCAATCCTCCCGTTAACGGTCAAAATGGAGGAGCAAGTCAGTGGCAGCAAAACAGGAACTGCCCTGGTCCTGGTGCTCAGCAGCAGCAGATGAGGAAAGCTGGCAGAAGAGGTATGAACTGCGGGCCAAGAGGATTGCAGCAGCAGCTCGGGCTCAATGATCGCCAGAGCGAGCAGATTGAGAAACTCCAGCAAAAACATTTTGAACGTATGGCGGCAGATCGCCAGGAGCTGGCAACACTTAACCGTGACCTTCAGAGTGAGTCACTGAAAAGCAGACCTGACAGAAATAAAATCAATCAGCTCTCAGAGCGTATCGGCACCATGCATGCGGCACGGGCAAAGGAAAAAAGCACTCATATGATGGAGGTTGCCGCAGTACTGAACTCCTCACAGCGCAATGAAATGCAGAAAATGATGGATAATCGTCCCATGCGTGGCAATTGCGGCAGTCGGTGTCAATAAATCTCAAAAAAGCAAGCCAGATGCTTTACTTTCGAGCTTCAATACTCCTGATTTCCCCCGGGGATGCACTCATGATTCCCGGGCAACCTGATCTGACAAGACCATGAATTTTCTCACTTCAAAACGAGTTGTCACGGGGGTGGTCGTTTTTCTTGTTCTGCTGAATATCACCCTTCTCGGATTTCTGTGGCGGCAGAACAGTTACATGCGGCACTCATCCGTGCCGAGCGAGCGCCAATTCCATCGGCAGAACCCGTTTACGCGGCCCCTTGGTCTCAGCAATTTACAATCAGCCACATTTCAGCAACTTCGCCGGGAACATTTCCGCAACGTACAGCCTGATATGGCTGCAATAGGACTACTCAAAAAACAACTGGTTGAAGAAGCCATGAAAAGTCAGCTTGACAGCCAAAAAATCGCAGCTCTTTCCGGCAGCATCGGTTCCCGTCAGGCCGCCATTGAAAGAGAGCTTGCCCTTCATTTCCATGAACTCTACAAAGTATGCCGGCCAGAACAACGGGATTCTCTAAAAAAAGTACTTGATCAGATAGCAACTCGAAGATTTGCCGAAAGAAGAGATCGCGGGGGCTTCCACCACCCAGTTGATCGGGGTGATCGGGGACAATGCCAGCCCACAGGAATTGATAGCGCACCTCAAAAACAGCCCTGAGCGGTATCTACACTCGAAACGGATAAACCACTCTAAAAAGAGACTTTACCGTTTCCAACCAAATTTACCCCTCACCTTGACGGCAACGAGCGTTGCCTCTGTACGAAAAAGTATCACCGCCAGAACAAGATAGAGCAGGAGCAGGAATGCTTTCAAAGCGGCATCACTGCCGTTCTCTGGCAGATAGTCCCACACCGCAGTCTGAAACCATGCGAGGGTAATACCTGCTGCGAGCAGCAGAGCAAGCTTGAGCCAGTCATGGCTGACAGGAAAGAGCTTGAGGGAGTACTTTGCCATCACCAGGGCCATCACCAGCGTACCGGCAACAATAGCATAAGCCGCACCATCCATACCGCTGAGAGGGATGAGCAACCAGCAACAAAGAGCGGTCACAACAGCACCGGCAAAGGTGACGACAGGCAGGTAGCGGGTATTGCCGGTAATCAGAAGCCCTGCCGAGAGATTGGTTGAGACCATGTCAAAAACATAGCTCAAAAATATCCAAGGGAGCACCGAAAGGCCTATCCAGTAACGTGGCGGAAGCAGGTAAAAACTTCCTCCATAGTGATAGCGGACAAGATCGGGGACAAAAAAAGATGCGGCAAGCGCCATGAACATGGTAATAAGAGTAGAGATGCTCAATATGTGCCGGAAGAGCTGTTTGGCATCAGGATCCTTCGAGTGCTGGAGAAAAAACGGTTGCCAGGCAAAACGAAAGACCTGAATAAAGAGCTGAAGTATGACTCCGAATGCCGCAATACGTCCATAGATACCGACAATATCAGAGGGTTCGAACCCTTTACCATAAATTCTTTCTATTTCCGCCGGTGATATTCTGATCAGAATGTTCCGGTCTATGAGATGAATCAGAAGTCCGGCAATTCCTGTTGGCACATAGGGCAAACCAATGCGCAGCATTTCACGCAACAGCCCGGTAGAAAAAAAAGGTCTGAACTGCTGAAAAACAGGAATAACCAGCAGCAGACTGATGAGGGAACCAAACGCTTCTGCAATAAATACACCGTGAAGGCCTGCATTGAATTGAAGAATCAGCAGAACTGCACTGAACACAACTGCGATCACCCCGCCTACTCTTGCCATGGCAAATTGCAGCGCCTTTCGTTTGAGACGCAGTTCTGCAAAGGGAATAACCAGAAGGGTATCAAGCCATAAAATAAGTGCCGCATAGCGGATAAACGGAAAATCCGAAGCCTGGAGGCCGATCAATCGGGAAATATCAGGGGCAAAAAATGCTATCAACAGAGCAAAGAGCGTTGATGTAACCAGAAGAGAGATAAACGCTGTTGAAAAAAACTGCGTTTCATCCCGATCCTTGCCGGCTGAATCAGATGCAACCTTGAGATAAGAGGTCTCAAGACCGTAGGAGAAAAGTACATTGGCCAGGGCTATGTTGGCATAAACAATGGTCTGTATTCCATTATCGAATGTGGTGAGCTTGTTGGCATAGAGCGGCACCAGCAGATAGTTGAGACTGCGGGCAAGAATGGAGCTCACTCCGTATATAACGGTATCCTTGAAAAGAAGTTTCAGCTTTGAAAACATGCAGGCAATAGATCAGAGCAACTTAAAGCGTATCGTTATTACTATCGGACTTACCACTGCCATTGCTTGCTTCCTTTCTCTTCCGAAGCTCCTCCTCATCGATCTGAAACCGGCCATCCTTTTGAATGACTGGTATTTTTGATATCACATCCCGGAGGTGGCGCTGCGCTTCCTGCTGATGCTGCTTGAGTTTTTCAAGTTCATCACCGTAAAGACCGACCGGATTATCCTTGTCGATCAGCGTATCACGCAGTGACTCTATTTGCAGATTCTGCTCTCTTTTCATATATCCCACAAACCTGGAAAAAAGGAAAGCAAAAACGGCAAATAATATCCAGGATAAAAACATTAGAACAACCCAACTCATTTCGAAAACTTTATGATTGGCAAAGCAACTGGTATTTCTTCAATTTAGCCGATATTACAGTTTATAAAAACAGAAACCGATCTTCTTTTCGGCATTTCAAGCTACAATTGTTCCGGAGACTATGAACGCACCATCAAAGAACCTGCTGCACATTACCAAAATCGGAAAATCAATTCTTGAACAGGAAGCAAAGGCAATTCATCTGATCGCGAAGCGGCTGGATGACCGTTTTTCAGACGCTGTAGAGCTTCTTGCATCGTGCTCCGGAAAAATTATCATCTCCGGTATGGGGAAATCCGGCATTATCGGCCAGAAGATTGCTGCAACAATGGCCTCCACGGGATCGACAGCACTTTTTCTTCACCCGGCAGATGCCGCTCATGGTGATCTGGGTATTGTCAGTCAAAACGATGTTGTTATCTGCCTCTCAAAAAGCGGGACTACCGATGAGCTGAACTTTATCCTTCCTGCCCTGAAAGAGATCGGCGTATCAATCATTGCCCTGACCGGCAACCCGCGATCATTTCTTGCCCAAAACGCTGATATCATGCTTGATACCGGGATTGAGAAGGAGGCCTGTCCCTACGATCTTGCGCCAACAACCTCAACGACTGCCATGCTTGCCATGGGTGACGCCCTTGCCATCGCCCTTATGCAGCAGAAAAACTTCACACAGAGAGACTTTGCATTGACTCACCCCAAAGGTTCACTTGGAAGGCGGCTTACCGTCAAAGTTTCAAGTGTAATGGCCAAAGAGAGTGCTGTGCCTCTCGTGAAGGAAAATGCGCCGGTTACTGAGCTCATCCTTGAAATGACCTCAAAACGGTATGGAGTAAGCGCTGTCGTCAATGAGGAGGGTCGCCTCACCGGCATATTTACGGATGGCGATCTTCGCCGTCTGGTTCAGAACGGCACAGAGTTTCTCAGCCGGAGCGCTGGTTCTGTTATGACCCCGAATCCGAAAACCGTTACAACAACCACTCTGGCAAAGGAATGCCTTGATATTCTTGAGACCTATAGGATAACTCAGCTTATGGTCTGTGACAGTGAACACAAACCGGTCGGCCTCGTGCACATCCACGACCTGATTACGCTGGGGCTGTGAGGATGGCGTTTTAGGGGGAGAGTATTGAAGAATAGGACAAATGGGACTTATAGGACTTATGAGACCTATAGAAGAAAGAAGGAGTTGTTAACAAGGATCTCTCTTCGTGTAAAAGGGCAACCTCGAGGGGTTGCCCCTACACAAACACAAAATCCGGAACTCAAAATCACTTCAGCTCAGCGACCAAGTGCTTTGAGCATGGCTTCGCCGAGATCTGCTGGGCTGTCAACAACGTGAATACCGGCGGCTTCCATTGCGTGTATCTTGTCTTCTGCCGTTCCCTTGCCGCCAGAAACAATTGCTCCTGCATGACCCATCCTGCGACCGGGAGGCGCTGTACGACCGGCAATAAATCCGACAACCGGTTTTTTGAAATATTTACTGATATACTCGGCAGCTTCTTCCTCGGCACTTCCGCCAATTTCACCAATCATAACAAGCCCTTCAGTCTCATCATCGTTGGCAAAAAGTTTAATGGCATCAATAAACCGGGTGCCGATAATCGGATCACCACCGATACCGATACATGTGGACTGACCAAGGCCAACCTGGCTGAGCTGATGTACCGCTTCATAGGTCAGGGTACCGCTGCGAGAAACAACTCCGATAGTCCCCTTTTTATGGATAAAGCCCGGCATAATCCCTATTTTTGCTTCGCCGGGAGTAATAACACCGGGGCAGTTTGGCCCGACAAGCACAGCTCCTTTTTTCTGAACAAAAGCATAGGCTTTCATCATATCATTGACCGGTATGCCTTCGGTAATACAGATGATCACTTTCAGACCGGCATCGGCAGCCTCCATAATGGCATCTGCAGCAAATGCCGCCGGAACAAAAATAACCGTTGCATTGGCTTCTGCCTTTTCCACCGCATCACGAACCGTGTTAAAAACAGGTACCGGACGACAAAATTTGTCCTTATCATTGCCGTGATAGAGAACGCCGCCTTTGCCCGGCGTAACTCCGGCAACAACATTGGTTCCATATTCCAGAATCTGGGAGGTATGAAAGGTGCCTTCTCCACCGGTAATGCCCTGTACAAGCAGGCGTGTATCCTTGTTAACTAAAACACTCATAAAGCCACTGATTATGATTGATGGTTATAAAATACGACCCTGGAAATTATCAGGAAGCCTGCATGTGTCTGGCGATTCCAAGCAGTTTCCCCTCTTCGAAAAAGTTACAGATAAGGTGCATGCCTACAGGAAGGTTCAGACTGTCAAATCCGACAGGAACACTGACTGCCGGCATACCGACAATACTTGCTGGAACCGTAAAGACATCAGCCAAGTACATTTCAAGCGGATCTCCGGTTTTATCGCCGATCCCGAAAGGAGGAAAGGGTGATGTGGGTCCGGCAATGACATCAACCTTCTGAAGCGCTTCGCGATACCTGTCCTGGAAGACTCTTCTGACCTGCTGTGCCTTTTTATAGTAGGTATCGTAATAACCTGCCGAAAGCACATAGGTTCCAAGCATGATTCTTCGCTTGACCTCCCTGCCGAATCCCTCTGTTCTGGAGTTCACATACATTGCGGCAAGATCCTCAGCAGCATCGGTACGATAGCCATACCTTGCTCCGTCAAAACGGGCAAGATTGGATGAAGCTTCTGCCGTAACAAGAATGTAGTATGCTGCAATAGCATAATCACTTTCAGGAAGGGTAATATCAACAAGCTCTGCGCCCTTATCACGCAGCTCGTGAAGCTTGCCTTTTACAAGACGGGCGACATCGGGATTAAGACTCTCATGAAAAAATTCAGATGGAACACCGATCCTGAGACCTTCCACCGAAACCGCAGCCATGTCAGAACTGTAGCTTGGCACCGCATGCAATGATGAGGTTGCATCATGCTCGTCCTTGCCGGCCATCACCTCAAGCACCAGTGCTGCATCATCACAGTTCAGGGCGAGAACCCCTATCTGATCGAATGAAGAGGCAAATGCAACAAGACCGTAACGGGAAATCCGGCCGTAAGTCGGCTTCAAACCTACAATATTGCAAAATCCTGCGGGCTGCCGTACCGAGCCGCCGGTATCAGAACCGAGAGCCACCATCGCAAGACCATTGGCAACTGCCGCAGCCGATCCTCCGGAACTGCCGCCTGGCACACGTGTTTTGTCATAGGGATTGGGTACATTGCCGAATGCTGAATTTTCATTCGAACTGCCCATGGCAAACTCATCCATATTGGTTTTGCCAAGAAAAACAGCGTCCTCCGCTTCAAGCCGCAAAACTGCTGTTGCATCGTAAACACTTTCGTAATTCTCGAGAATTTTAGATGCACAGGTAAGCCCTGCTCCTTTTATAGCTATATTGTCTTTTATGGCCATAGGCATGCCGAACAATTTTCCGGGCTTGCCACCTTCCATGAGTTTACGGTCAAGGGCTTTTGCGCGTTCGACTGCCTGCTCATGAAAAACCGATATATAGATATTGTCTGACTGATGATGATCAATACGATCCAGATAGAGACGAACGACCTCTTCACAGGATATCGAACGGGAGAGAAGTCTGGAACGAAGATCCTCGTAACTACTTAATTTCACTTCAGTTATAAATTATTTTATGATGGGATTTTATCACACTGATTCCCTCTCACTTTTCCACAGGAAATGAGTATATATATACAGGAATTGTGTTCTGTCTAAAGTTTGTATAATAAGAAATAACTGCATATTATTCACTCAATTTAAGGTGTTTTCCTCTTCAGAAAACATCAGCAGATTATGATTACGTCTGCCCGTAAGCTATAAGGAGTAACGAGAGTTATGGCTATAATCAAGACAATGACTCCATCATCATCATTCAAGCCTCGTTGGTTTGCCACTGACAGTGACACCGCAGACGAGAGGCTGCAAGCTGAATTAAAATCATCATGCCAGCTCCCCTGTCATATTGCTATTATTATGGATGGGAACGGTCGATGGGCGCGTTTAAAAGGGAAAACAAGACTTGAGGGGCATATTGCCGGTGTAGACTCGGTTCGTGATGTTGTTGAAGCCTGTTCACAGCTCGGTATCAAATACCTGACACTGTTTACCTTCTCAACCGAAAACTGGAACCGGCCTGAAAATGAGGTTTCTGCACTTATGCAGCTCCTGGTAAAGGTTATAGGCAAGGAAACTCGAAAATTGCATGACAACAACATCCGCCTCAATGTCATTGGCAATATGGAGCTTATGCCTGAAAAGGTGCGTACGGTGCTGAACAGCACCATGGAACTGACAAAAAATAACAATAAGCTGGTACTGAATGTTGCAATCAGCTACAGTGGTAAATGGGATATTGTGCAGGCCTGCCGAGCAATGCTTGCTGAAGTGCAGAAAGGGAAACTTGCAGTGGAAGCTATTGATGAGCAGGTTCTTGCATCATACCTCTCTACAGCCACAATGCCTGACCCTGAGCTTCTGATCAGAACCAGTGGCGAGTTCCGAATCAGTAACTTTATGCTCTGGCAGAACGCCTACTCGGAAATATATTTCACCAATGCATACTGGCCCGATTTTCGTCGATCACAGCTTTATGACGCAATTCTCGACTATCAGAACAGGGAGCGAAGATTCGGTCAGACAAGTGAACAAATTCAGAAAAAAAACATAGCCTCAAACAAGCATTAAAAGGATTGATACCTAAGTAATTCATGAAAAAAACGCAACCACTGATAACGGTAGTTCTGACTGCACTTGCATTAAATTTTTCTGTAAATAACGTTGAGGCAAAAACACGCACCAAGGTAACTGAACCGACTACAATCAGTGCGGTAAAACAAAATTCGTTCACGGTAAAGAAAATCTCAATTATCGGACTTGAGACACTTGGTGAACAGGAACTGACCGCAAGCCTTCCAGTCAAAGTCAATGACCGAATCACCATCCCGGGTACAGAACTCTCCGGGGCGTTGCAATACCTCTGGCAACTCCAGAGATTCAGTGACATTACTGTTGAAAAAAATGAGCTCGGCCAAGGTAACATCGCGCTCATATTCACCGTACATGAACTGAGAATACTTGACCAGGTAACCTTTGAGGGAAACAGCAAGTACAAAAGTGATGAACTGCTGCCGAAAACTTCACTGGTAACCGGCCAGAAAATAAGTGAGCAGGATCTGCTGACCGCTGCTAATAAAATCGAAAAACTCTATGCATCGAAAGGCTACCTGACCGCCGGAGCAGAATTCTCTCTTAAAGATAACGGCAAAAATCACGTAACGGTCCACTTCAAAATAAGCGAGGGTACCAAGGTATCTATCGAAAAAATAACCTTTCATGGAAACAGTGCATTCAAGCAAAATAAACTGAAAGGGGTTTTCAAAGAAACTACCCAGAACTCCTGGTGGCGCAAAATTTTCGGTACGCCAAAACTTGACAAAGACAAGTTCAGCGATGACAAACACCTTCTGGAAGAGTTCTACAGAAACAATGGGTATCGTGATATAAGAATTCTGCGAGATTCAATCAGTTATACTCCTGAAAAAAAAGGGCTGTTTCTTGATATTTTTCTTGAAGAGGGAAGAAAATACTCTATCCGTAATATTACATGGAGTGGTAATACAAAGGATTTTGCCACAACAGAAATTCTCAACAATCACTTCAGGATCAAAAAAGGTGATCTGTATAATGCCAGGTTGATCCAGGAACGACTGAATTATTCGCAGGACAACTCCGACATCAGCTCGCTCTATCTGGATCGCGGCTACCTCTCATTCAGTGCCAAACTTGACGAACAGGTTATAAAACCAGACTCTGTAGATCTGGTGATTGCGTTAAGAGAGGGTGAACCGTTCCAGCTTAATACGGTCAGCATCAAAGGCAACAGCAAAACAAAAGACCATGTCATCCGTCGTGAACTCTACACGATTCCTGGTGACATGTTCAGTCGCAGTAATGTGGTTCGCAGCATCAGAGAGCTGAACATGCTCAATTACTTTGAGCCGGATCAGATTTCACCGGACGTTCATCAGAACCCGGAAAACAACAGTGTTGATTTGACCTACAACGTTACTGAAAAACAGACTGACACCTTCAATGCCTCTGTAGGATACGGTAATACAGGCTTCACCGGTTCACTTGGAGTAACCTTCAATAACTTTTCACTGAAGGATATATTTAATCCCGAGGCCTACACCCCTCTGCCACATGGAGACGGGCAGAAAGTAGGAGTGCAATGGCAATTTGGCAGTTATAACTACAATACGTTAAGCTTCTCTTTTACCGAGCCATGGGCATTCGGCACTCCAACAACGGTCGGGTTTTCAGCCTTCAAAACCCATAGTGCCTACGATTATACCGATGACAGCATATCCAACCCGACCGTCATAGACCAGTATGGCTCGACGCTCTCTGTTGGAAGACGACTGACATGGCCTGACGACTATTTCTCGATAAACTGGAAGCTGAAATATCTGAACAGCAGAGGAGGATTTCTCAGTTTTATTGATCTTCCCGCAGATGCCCCGACAGAAGCAAATGAGTATTCCATAACGCAGACCTTCGGTCGTAACAGTATTGACAGCCCTATCTATCCCCGAAAAGGAAGCAAAAACATCTTCACCGCACAGCTTGCCGGCGGACCGCTTCCAGGTTCGGTTGATTTCTATAAATTAAATTTCAACTCGAGCTGGTTCTTTCCGATCTCTAAAAAACTGATACTGAACCTCTCCACGCAGCAAGGGTATCTGTCAACATTCAGTGACAGTGACTATATTCCCTATACGGAATACTTCTATATGGGGGGAAGCGGCATGTCCACACTGCCAACCGTTCCGCTCAGAGGATATGATGATCGAAGTCTTGGTTCACCACTTGGAAGCAGCACCAACAGCTCCACCCTCTATGCCGGAAAAATCTATTCCAAGTTCACTTCGGAGCTGCGTTATCCCATCACAATGTCACAATCGGTAAGTATCTACGGCCTGGCATTTATTGAGGCAGGTAACCTCTGGCAGACCAAAAGTGCAGTAAGCTTTTCAGACCTGAAAAAATCAGCCGGTCTCGGACTTCGTCTTTACCTGCCGATTATCGGGCAAATCGGTCTTGACTACGGATACGGATTTGATGCCGTTAAAAGTATACCTGAAAAAACAAAACAGGGGTGGAATCTCCTCTTCAGCTTTGGCTCTTCAATTGATTAATTTTAATGTCATTTTATCACAGTAATTTGTAATTCAAAGTGAACTATATATATTTAAGCTATGTTGTATAGGATGATACAGTTCAGTTATTAAACCAAATTACATAGGAGAGATGATGAAGAAAACTTATTCACTACTTATCGCAGCTTTAGGATTGACTCTTTTGGCTGCACCTCTTCAGGCTTCCGACAGGTATGCGAGCCTTTTCGGTGGTGTATCGAAGATCAATGACGGCACGCTGGACGCTGGCTTGACTGCAACTGCTGCCCTAGGATGTGACTACGGAACCAGCCGGGTAGAGGCTGAACTTGGTTACCAGAACAACGGAGTAAAAAACAGCACAAGTGATGTAAGACTTGTTTCACTCATGGGTAATGGTTATTACGACATTGACCTCGGTGGTGTTGATCTCTATGGCACAGCCGGTGTCGGCGTTGCTGAAAGTGGACATCAGACGGATGTTGCATACCAGTTCGGTGCTGGTCTTGCAGTACCAATTGGTGACAAGGTAATGCTTGATGCAAGATATCGTTACTTTACAACCATTGTCAATCCTTCTCTTTCAAGTAACAGTGGTCTGCTTGGACTTCGGATCACGTTCTGATCTGAAAAAATGTACATAAATAAAAAAGGAGGCTTCGAGCCTCCTTTTTTTTAAAAAAAACAGCTCTTGTCAAGAGCTCCTTTTCAAGCGCGACAGCTCATCACGGAGTCTTGCCGCCTCTTCATAGTTTTCATTACTGATCGCTTCATTAAGAGCCGCCTGAAGCTCTTCAAGCCGTGTATCCAGGTTTGAGGATACCAATGGCATCTCTTCTTCAGATTCAGCGGGAATCTCCTCCTCTCCATCCTCCTTCTGCTCCTCTTTTATACCCGCCTCATTCATAATCTCTTCGGTAACAAACAAGGGCGCATTGAACCTCACAGCAATAGCTATGGCGTCACTCGGTCGTGCATCGATTTCATGAACCTCGCCATTCACCTCACAGACGACCTTTGCATAAAAGGTCTCGTTATGCAGCTCATCAATAATAATTTCATTGACATGCAGATGAAAAGCATCGGCTATATTCTTGAAGAGATCGTGAGTAAAGGGGCGGGGTGGTTTTATATTTTCAAGTTTCAGAGCAATAGCCTGAGCTTCAAAACCACCAATAATGATTGGAAGCTTGCGCTTTCCTTCCAGCTCGTAGAGAATAAGGGCATATGCTCCGTTTGTATGGGGACTGGTAGAAAGTCCGAGAATATCTACCTGAAGTTTACGCATCGGCTGAAAAAATATTTAACGTTACACCCGGAAAGGAACAGATCATCCGGGTATTTACTAACCACAAGGTACAGCTAATCAGTTCTTCTTCAAAAATTCCTTTACCGCATCAATAAGTTTTGGCAGCACAAGATGCACATCGCCAACAAAACCATAATCTGCAACCTGAAAAATCGGGGCATGAGGGTCACTGTTGACGGCCACCACTATTCCTGCTGAAACAATACCGGCAAGATGCTGGGGAGCACCAGACAGCCCGCAGGCAATATAGAGCTCGGGGGCAACCGTTTTACCTGTCTGACCAACCTGCTCTCTGTGAGAACGCCATCCTTCATCGACTGCAAATCGGCTTGCGCCTACTGCTCCGCCAAGAAGAGCCGCAAGCTCTTCGAGCATGTTGAAGCCCTCTCTGCCACCCATCCCTCTACCCCCTGATACGATAATACGGGCTTCAGCTATATCCAGACTGTTTTCGCGAAAAACGATCCTGCGAACTTCAGATAAAAGCAGATCAATACCCGTTTGAGGCAACCTGATCGGCAGCACTTGAATATGACTTTCGCAAGAAAATCCTGCAACTCTTCCCCGTAAAGGTGAAAGATTATAGATCCTGACGTGTCGTTGAGGAGCAAACAAAGCTTTTGCCTGACCTGAATAGAGCGGACGAACACAACCATCAGGGATCCCGTTCTTGTCTGTATGCAGTTCTCCAGTAAGCAGTGAGGCCTGAAGATCAACAGAAAGTCTCGGAGCAAGGTCCCGGCTAAGAGATGAATCGGCAAAAAAAAGCGCTGAATAGTTCTCCTGCATCAGCTCAACCAGAAGAGAAGCATAATATTGCTGGTGGTACACCCTGAGATCCTCGCCAGTGGCATGATACACAACCCCTTCACCGGCAAAAAGAGATGCGTTCTCAAGGATATTCGCCGGACCGGCAATAAGACCCGTTACGGTCGATCCTGGCTCTGATGCAGCAATCTCCTGAACCCTGTTCCAGATATTAATGGAGGATTTTTTCAGAGCCCCCTCCCTTTGCTCGAGAAATACCAGATATTTATTCATGATAACAGGTTTTAGGCTCCACTATCAAGCTCCTCACAAAAAAAAGCCCTCTTTGGCGAACAGCTCGACCAGCTCTTTTTCGCTCTCTATAAAATGGCATACTTTTTTCCGCTCATAAGGTTCAATACTGCTCATGAAAACAAAAGGAGTTTCCTCAACCGTTACGGTTAATAGATCTATCGGTTTTTTTCTGGCCTCCATGACAGATCTGACAGTGGTTTTCCGTGGTTGATTCAACCCTTTTTCCGCACTGAGCACGGCTGGAAAGTGAAGCGTAATCTCTTCAGTTCCCCCTTCAATCTCCCGCTCAAGATGCAGATTGTCACCCGAAACATCGAGAGAGGTAACACCGCTGACTGAAGCCATACCGAGCAGTTCGCCAAGCATCGAAGGCACTTCTGCATGCTGAAAATCAGTGGAACGTTTTCCGCATAAAACAAGCTCAGGCATAACCTCACCATAACAGGCAATCAACGCTTTTCTCAAAAAGAGGGCGATCAGATAGGGATCAGAGGGCTCAGTAATAGTGTTCACAAGAACTGCCCGATCAGCTCCCAGTGCAAGAGCTTTACGCAGCATCTCTTTAGCAGATGGAGGTGCAACACTGAAAACAGTTACAAAACTCCCCGCAATACGCTCTTTAAGGCAAACTGCTTCCTCAAGGGCATACTCATCGTAAGGGTTCATCACCTCGTTGATTCTCGAACGGTCTAATGCTCCGTCAACAAACCCGATAACAGATGCGCTATCGGGAACCTGGCAGAGGCATACAGCTATATTCATGGCGGTTTCTCTTGTTGTTGCGATATCTCCAGGAAAAAAGAAGAGACCTTTGTAATGACAAAATAAGAGAGCAGGGAGAGAAAAAAAATGCAACAAAAAAGCCGCGTGAACGCGGCTTTAATGATTAACAAGTGCCCGAGAGGAGATTCGAACTCCTACACCTTTCGGCGCTACCCCCTCAAGATAGTGTGTCTACCAATTTCACCACTCGGGCTTGTCAAAATCCAAAATTACAATACCAACCTGTGAGAATAGAAGGACTCGAACCTTCGACCCTCTGCTTAAAAGGCAGATGCTCTACCGACTGAGCTATATTCTCGACCAATAACAAAGGTACAGACGTACCGGAACTTATTTGTTCTGGTATCTCAAGCGCTTTTTGTGCCTATTCTTACGGCGCATCTTTTTACGCTTGTGTACCGCCATTTTATGACGTTTTCTTTTTTTTCCGCAGGGCATGTAGTAAATGTCTTTCTACTTGTTTTAAAGGCAGATAATATAGGAAGTTTTCTCAAAAACGCAAACAGAAATTCTCCCTAAACAGTAATTGATTTTTTATATCGCGCTTACACTCGACTGCATTCAGTACGGAACCAGAAAATCAGGCATTCATATATTTGAAAAAGTCCTTGTTGTCTTTTGTATCAGCCATTTTTTCGCGCATGAACTCCATGCATTCGATAGGGTTCTTGTCGGCAAGATACTTTCTGAGAAGCCATGTTCGCGACAGCTCTTCCTGCGAAAAGAGCAGCTCCTCCTTACGGGTTCCGGAACGAAGAATATCGATGGATGGAAAGATCCGTCGTTCAGAAAGGCGGCGATCAAGCAGAAGCTCCATGTTACCGGTTCCCTTGAACTCTTCAAAGATAACATCATCCATACGCGATCCGGTATCAACAAGTGCTGTGGCAATAATAGTCAAACTGCCCCCCTCCTCAATATTTCGGGCAGCACCGAAAAAGCGCTTTGGCTTGGTAAGCGCATTGGCATCAATACCACCGGAAAGAATCTTTCCCGAGTGTGGAATGATAGTATTATGCGCTCTGGCAAGCCGGGTAATGGAGTCAAGCAGCACAACAACATCCCTGCCAACTTCTACAAGCCGCTTGGCCTTCTCCAGCACCATATCGGCCACAAGGACGTGGCGTTCAGGATCCTCATCAAATGTTGAACTGACGACCTCTGCGGGCACGCTACGGGCCATATCGGTCACCTCTTCAGGCCGTTCATCAATGAGCAGCACAATAAGGTAGACCTCAGGATGATTTTTGATGATCGCATTGGCTACCATCTGCAGGAGCATGGTTTTACCGGTTTTCGGCTGCGCGACAATCAAACCTCTCTGCCCTTTACCGATCGGAGTAAAAATATCCATAATCCGACCGCAATATTCCGACTGCTTGGTCTCCAGCTTTAGCCGTTCCCTTGGGAACAGAGGAGTAAGGTTTTCAAAATAAGGCCGCTCTCTTGTGATTTCAGGATCATTACCATCTATAGTGTTGATCTTCAGCAGTGCAAAAAAACGCTCCCCCTCTTTTGGTGCCCTGACCTGGCCGGATACCGTATCACCGGTGCGCATGTTGAAGCGTTTGATCTGGGAAGGAGAGACATAAATATCGTCGGGAGAGGAGAGGTAGTTATAATTTGCAGAGCGTAAAAAACCGTACCCTTCCGGTATAACCTGCAGAACCCCGGTATTGACCATCACATTTCCACTTTCAGAATCGCTGTTTTTCTGTGACTGGGCTTCGATAATCTTGAAAATCAGCTCCTCTTTCCTTAACCCTGCTGCAGTAACACCAATCTCTTTGGCTAATGCATGCAGTTCAAAAACTTTCTTTTTCTGGAGCATATTGATGTCCAGACCTTTAAACACCGGATTGTTCGACATTGTAAATGATATTGAGACGCTTGTTATTCGAAAAATATAAACAGGGAAAAGTGTGAACAGTCGTCACATCAGGACGACTTATCCACGGTCATGGCCAAAACCACGTATCATCAACGGGTGCTACTTTTAACGCTTTTTCATGCAGCATGAAAGCAGGGAAAAAGAAGATGACAGGGGAAGACTTTCTATAATTGAAAAAGGGATAATCACAACAAGGAATTATGAAACGGGAGTCTCTCTTGGATAAATGAAGCATTTATGTTGTTCGGGTAAAATATAAAACTTTTTCCGTAAAAAAACTCTCTTCAAACTGTGGCTTTATAATCCGCATGAAGCAATGATCTCTCCTGCAAGATAAAATGATCCGGTCACCACTATCAGGTCATCGGGTTCCGCATGCGCTTTCAAATATTCAAGCGCAGCACTTCCAGTATCAAAAACCGTTGCATCATGCCCCTCAGCGCTGCATAAGCGGGCAAGAAGTGCTGCCGGGACACTTCGTTCAGAGGGAATATTGACAGGATAAAAATTGCACTCAAGCCGCGACAGCTCCCGGATAACCGACAATGCATCCTTGTCCAAAGCAAGGCCAAAAACAACATGAACATTTCGATAGCGATTCCGGAACACGACTAAAGCACTGACGGTTTTGCGCATACCATCAGGATTGTGCGATACATCAAGCAGTACATCGGGATTTGCACCAATCTTCTCCAGTCTTGCCCTGTAACCGGTCTTCAGAAGGCCTGCAAGCCCTGACCTGATAGATGCCGACGCAACACCTGCATCCTCTGCCACCATTACCGCCAGTGCGATATTGGATGCATGGAACTCGCCGGTCAGAGGTGCCTTCAATGCCGGATAATATCCTGAAGTGGTACGGAGATCAAGCTGCAAATCTCCAACTTCCGGGGATAAAACAGTCCAGAGAGCATCCTCACCCGCAACAAAAAGCAATGCTTCATGCAAAGCCGCCACTCTGGATATCGGAAGAAATGCCTCCGGATCGGAAACCGCAGTAAAAACCCTGCACCCTTTTTTTATAATCGCGGCTTTTTCCTCCGCGATCAGTGCGCGACTCTCTCCAAGCCAATCGGTATGATCAAGCCCTATGCTTGTAATGACGGCATAGGCTGAATCCAGAATATTGGTAGCATCAAGCCGCCCGCCCATACCTGTCTCAATAATGGAAACATCGACCTTTTCATCTGCAAACCAGGCAAAAGCTATGGCTGTTGTCGCTTCAAAAAACGTGTAAGAAGTACCAGCCGCTCTCTCCTTGAGTTGTGCACAGTAAAATGCCACCCTCTCGAAGGGAATAGACTCACCGTTTACGCGCATTCTTTCGCTGAAATCAATCAGATGGGGTGAGGTGTAGAGTGCAGTTTTTTTACCGGCAGCCTGGAAAATCGAAGCAAGAGCTGCTGCAACAGTTCCCTTTCCGTTTGTTCCGGCGATGTGGATTACAAGGCCAAGCTGTTTGTCCGGCGAGCCAAGATCGTCAAGCAGCTTGCGTATGACTTCAAGCCCCGGTTTTATACCAAACCGGTGCAGTGGATAGAGAAAATCAAGAGCTTCCTTGTAGGTCACCGTTACCTGCTAACTGTTATGAATTGAAACAAGAGCTGACTTGATAACCTCTTCAACACTCAGAGCTGAATTATTTTCAAGAATACCGCCAACAGCTTTCTGTACCGTAACCTTGGAAAAGCCAAGAGTCACAAGGGCGTTGACTGCATCATCCCTGAGCCGGGAGGAGAGCAGTGCTGCAGGTGCAGCCATAGTGCCGGCAGGAGAGAGTTTCAGGATTTTATCCCTTAACTCAAGAATAATGCGTGCAGCAGTTTTTTTTCCCACACCGGTGATCCCGTATAGAGGTTCAGGCGTGTTTGCAAGAATGGCTTCATGAACATCCGCCACCTGCATACCCGAAAGTACCGCAAGAGCAAGCTTAGGACCAACTCCGGAAGTAAGAATAAGCAAGCGAAACATCTGCCGCTCAGCTTCTGTAATAAAACCATAAAGCTGATGAGCGTCTTCGCGGACAGCAAGATGTGAATAAAGCAGTATTTCACCGCCTGGTTCAGGCAGTTGTCGACTGGTGCTTGCGGAGACAAGAAACCGGTAGCCAATACCGGAAACCTCTACAACCGCCTCTTCCGGCAGGACGGAGACAAGCCTGCCACGAAAATATGCAAACATGAGAGAAGGAATGGAAACCCGGACTGAAAAAACTGTAATGACAATGAATTACGAATTTTTCAGACCGGATGTCAGAGAATGAAGATCAGTATTGAAACGAAGAGCAGATCTGTTGATCTTACTCAGCCTTACCATAACTGTTCAATAGACGAGTCAATTGCGACTTCTTCCTTGACGCTTTATTGGCATGAATATAGTTCTTGACTCCGAGACGATCAAGCTTCTGAACAGCCGAACGGTAAGCGACTTCAACTTCCGCCTTGTCAGCACGGGTATCAATCAGTTTCTGCATGGTTTTAACAAGAACTTTAAGCTCTTTTTTTCTTGCTCTGTTCCTGGCATTTCTTCTTTCTGACTGCCGCAGTCTTTTTTCAGCCGATTTGTGTAAAGGCATATACGGATGCTGTTAGGATATAAAATTTTTAAAGCCCTTATTTCAATAGCAAAGGGCATATAATATAGAAGAAAGGAGCAAATAATCAAAAGAGTATCAAGAAATCATCAAAATGCCTTCAAGGACCACTCTTCTGACCTCACTACAGCCAGGAAGCTCTTTATGAATTGCGACTCATGACCTCTCAGCAAAACAAGCAACCAGAGTTGCCCGTCATTCAGAACTCGCCCCTTTTTCCTTATATTGCGCCAGATCTTTTTCAATTAAAGCCTGCGTGTTATGAGCCTCATGATCAGCGTTTCCGGGATACGCGGAGTAGTCGGCGAAAGCCTTACTCCGAAAAATCTCACTACATTTGCCATGGCCTTTGCCTCATGGATTCTTCGCCATAAACAGGAACGTCCGGCTGCCAATGCTGATACACGTCCGAGGATAGTGATCGGAAGGGATACAAGGCCGACAGGAAAGGCGATCGGCGATCTGGTCAGTAATGTTCTGGTACTTTCGGGCTGTGACGTAATCGATCTTGATATCGCAACAACTCCTACCGTTGAAATTGCCGTCACATCCGAATGTGCTGACGGCGGACTGATCATTACCGCTTCCCACAACCCGGTTGCATGGAATGCGCTGAAAATGCTCAACTACCGTGGTGAGTTTCTGACTGCCACAGAGGTGGATGAGCTGCTTGAAATTGCAGACAAAGAAGAGTTTTATTCGGCGGGATGGGATCATATCGGCTCCATCACCCATGACGGACGTTATGATGACCTGCACATCGATAAAATCCTTCTTCTCCCCTTTGTTGATACTGGAGCAATAGCTAAAGAACAGTTCCGGGTGCTCGTAGATTGTGTTGAGGGCGCCGGTTATGCGGTGGTACCAAAGCTGTGTAAAAAGCTCGGCATGGAGCATATTGTTTCTGTTGCCTGCGGCGGCAGCGGCCTCTTCCCGCGTAATCCTGAACCGATAGAGGAGAATCTTTCAGAAACCATCACCGAACTTGAAAAGAGCGGATGCGATTTTGCCATTGTTGTTGATCCCGATGTTGACCGGCTTGCTCTGATCTGTGAGGACGGTACCCTTTTCGGAGAAGAGTATACCCTTGTGGCCTGTGCAGACTTTTATCTTAAACAGAACCGGGGTGCTGTAGCAAACAACCTCTCCAGCAGCCGGGCGCTGAGAGACATTGCCGGAAGGTACGGCGTCGAATGCTACAGTGCTAAAGTTGGTGAAGCCAATGTGATTGAGGTTATGAAAGAGAAAGCAGTGGTCATTGGTGGCGAAGGCAATGGCGGCATTATTCTTCCCGAACTTCATTACGGAAGGGACGCTCTGGTCGGCATTGCTCTCTTTGTCCAGGCCTTCACCCACTGGCGATCAACACACCATAAAGGCTCTCTTTCAGCATTCAGAAAAGAGTTCCCGGACTATGTAATGTCAAAGCAGAAAACAACGCTCGGAAAAACTGACCGCTCATCGCTGGAGAATATTCTGACCGATATTTCCCTGCAATACCCTGAAGCCGAATCAAACGCCGCTGACGGCCTGAAACTTGATTTTGCCGACAGTTGGGTACATCTGCGTCCGTCAAATACAGAACCGATTATCCGGATCTATTCCGAAGCACCCACAAAAGAGGAGGCTGAAGCGCTTGCCAATAAACTTAAAGGTGATATTGAGAAGAGAACAAATGGGCATTAATTGTCAGGAAACTGCAGGCATCTCCTGCATGAAAAATCATGAGTAAAGCTGCGAGAGAGAGTTTCCGTACCCAACTGGACGAAACACTTGGAAAAGAGAATAAAGGTTCGGTAGACCGCTATATCGTCTCCCGCCTCTTCGCCTATATCAAGCCGTTCAAAACTCTGGTAGCCGCATCTGTTGCGATCACTATTGCCGGCTCTTTTCTCGGACCGCTTCGGCCATACCTGACAAAAATTGCCATCGACGACCATATCGCCCATGGCGACCTCAGGGGGCTCGCCTTTATCAGCATCCTGCTTGCGGGCGCAATAGTGCTTGACGGCATCAAGCAGTATATCACCACCTGGTTAACCCAGATTATCGGCCAGAAGGCTGTATTCAACCTACGGATGGATATTTTTTCCCATCTGCAAAAACTGCCGGCACGGTTTTATGACCGCAACCCGATAGGACGCTTGATTACAAGAACAACAAGTGACGTTGAATCACTCAACGAGATGCTCTCAAGCGGCATCATCACAATTCTCGGTGATATCCTGCAACTCTTTTTCATTGTGGTTTTGATGGCCTGGATTGACTGGCAATTGACCCTCATTGTGCTCGGCATTCTCCCGATCATGCTCTATGCAACCATCCTGTTTAAAAACAGGGTACGTGTTGCGTTTCAGGATGTCAGAACCCATCTTGCGCGTTTGAACACCTTCTTTCAGGAGCATATAACCGGCATGAGCATCGTACAGCTCTTCAACCGCGAAGAGCGGGAGTTTGAGCACTATGCCGCCATCAACAGCGATCACCGGGATGCAAACATCCGCACGGTTTTTTATTTTTCGATTTACTATCCCCTGATTGAAGTGCTGAGCGCTGCGGCTGCCGGTCTGGTTATCTGGTACAGCGGTGTCCGCCTGCTCAAGGCCGACCTTACCATTGGAGTTGTCATCTCGTTTGTTCAGTACATCTGGCTCTTTTTCCGACCCCTTCAGCACCTTTCCGACCGCTTCAATGTTATTCAGACGGCTATTGCCGGATCAGACCGTATTTTCAGACTGCTTGATGAGAAGGAGGGCATTGAAAACCCTGCCGAAGTGCAGCCCATCTCAACCTTCCGCGACAAAATCAGCTTCAGCAACGTCTGGTTCGCCTACGATGGCGAAAACTGGATACTGAAGGATATCTCCTTCGATATCCGGCATGGCGAAAAAATTGCCATTGTAGGGGCTACCGGCAGCGGAAAAACCTCAATCATCAATATTCTCTCTAAACTCTACCCCTTCAGCAAGGGCTCTATCACCATTGACGGCACTCCGATTCAGAAAATCGAGGCGGGCTCGCTGAGAAAACTGGTAGGGGTGGTCATGCAGGATGTCTTTCTCTTTTCCGGCACCATTCGCGAAAACCTCGCCTTCGGCAATCCCGATGTCTCCGATGAGGCTCTGCGGGAAGCCGCAAAAGTGGTTGGCGCCGACCGGTTTATTGATCTGCTCCCCGGAAGTTACGAGTACAGAGTGCTTGAAAACGGTACCGGACTCTCCTCCGGTCAGAAACAGTTGATTGCCTTCGTTCGGGCGCTCCTCTACAATCCGGAAATTCTGGTACTTGATGAAGCAACCAGCTCCGTTGACACTGAAACCGAGACGCTGATTGATTCGGCAACAGCACGCCTCATGAGTGAGCGCACCTCCATTATTATTGCCCACCGGCTCTCAACCGTTCAGAAAGCCGACCGGATCATTGTACTGCACAAGGGTGTGATACGTGAAACCGGCAACCATCAGGAGCTTCTGGCAAAACGGGGCCTTTACTACAAACTCTACCTCCTACAGCACCCCGAACAGACCACCCAGACTGCATCGGGAACACCGCAGCAATAGAATCCTCTTCCCCTGTCATCCCGAACGCATGTGAGGGATCTGATTATCGTGCAAAAATGATCCCTCCTTTCAGTTCGGGATGACAAAAAAATCCGGATGACAACTGGGCGTCTCTATTTCTTGTCGTGAGCGGTTTGAAGATTATTGAACAACGAAACAGACGAAATTACACGAAATAATGTAGGGGCGATCCTGTGTGATCGTCCTTTTTGGCGATTTTAATCTTCGTCCTTGATGTCCTTTTAGTCCTTTTTTAAAGCCCTTAAGCGATAAAATCTAACTGCGCAACAGGTTAACAAAAATACCGTTACAAACTGCTGTCGCGGAGCACACTCACCGGCTCCAGCTTCGCCGCTCTTGCTGACGGCAGAATCGCGGCAAGCGTGCTGATAAGAACGGTCACCCCGATGACTATAAAAAAATAGATGGGGTTGTAGGACATACTGAACCCTGTTTTGGTCAGAGGCCCCTGGGAACTCTCAACCGGAAGGCTGGCAAAGAGGTTGATTGAACCTATGGCAAGAACACCACCCGCAAGAGCACCGGCCAGACCAACAATAAATCCCTCAAGAACAAACATGCCGACAAGCTGCAGGGCTGAAAAGCCGAACGACTTCATGATGGCAATGTCGCGACTCTTTTCAAAAACCGTAGTGACAAGAATATTGGCAACTCCGAAACCTGAAACAACGCCGACAAAGGCAACAAGAGAGAAGACGATATAGCCAATACGTTTAAAAAGAGAGAGCACACTCGCATTCTCCTCCTGCCAGGTGATGCAGCGGTATCCGGTTATCTTTTCCAGCTCTTTTGAAAGTGCCGCATTGTTAAACGGATCGGCGACCTTTAAAGCAATGCCCGATACCTTGTTGGCCGGAAGGCCCTCAATAATCTGACCAAGCTTGAGAGAGACAAAAACGCCATTATCAACAGCATTGACGCCTGAAAAAAAGATACCGGCAACCTTGCATTGACGGCTCTTTCCGGAAGAGGGAATAATAACCACGTCATCACCAAGAACAAGATTCATATCCCTTGCAACCGTACGCCCCACCAGAAGAGCATTGGGTGTTTTTTCATAGAGAGTAATATCACCGGAAGTAAGCTTTTTACGGATTCCGCTGATGGCATCTTCCCTGTCAATCATGACTCCCTTGAGCAGAAGGGGCTGGTTACGGCTCCCCTTTACCGCCATAACCTGCGACAGAACATAGGGAGAGGCGGCAACAATCCGTTTATTATACTGGGGCAGGCTGAAAACACCGAGAATCTGGCCATAATTGCGCACCTCATCACGATCCAGCTTCTGGATATTATCCTCAACAATCGCAACAGAGGACTCCTTTTGGCCCGCAAGAATATTGACCGGCACAGGGTTCAGCTTCTCCCCTTTCACGGTTATATGTGGGGCAACGTTGACAATGGTTTCAATAAAGGAGTCAAGCAAACCGCGAGTCAGAGAGTTGGTGGTAATGAGCACCATGGTGCTCACCGCTACACCGAATATGGTTGTAAGGGTCTGCTTCCGCCGTCCAAGCAAATGCCGGACAGCTATATCGAACAATGTTTTCAGCATGAAGAAAAAATCGGCAGTCCAGGTAAATGGTTAATAACAGAGGCACTCAAACCGCTCACGACAATTAATCGCGTTGCACAGGCTTATCGAATGACAATTTCAGCCTGTGCATCAAGTCTGAACCCCTTGGTTCTTTCAAAGAAAGCCTTTTTCTCGGCAGAATCAATGACTGTGAAATTTGGACGCTTTTTGTTGCAGGCATAAGCCTTTTTGTACTTGAACGCTGCAAGATTGTGAGTCGCAGAAAGCAGCCTGATCGTATTCTCTAACTGACTTGTCGCTTTGGAAAGCCAGCCGCCGGTACCTTGCTTTTTCAGCTCAACCAAAAAGAGGTTGTTCGAAAAGGTAAGCATACCGTCACAACTGCTCTCCTTATCCTTTGTTCCTTGTTTCAGAATAATAATGCAGTTATCAATCGCGGTAAATGAAATTGCTCTCTGATTGTTGTTGATAACCGTTGCAATCCACCTCTCCTTGTTACTGGCATCTGTGTACGCTTTTGTCCCATCCTGCTCATCACAGATCCCGAAAATCGCAGTACGTCTTGAAGGTTCTCTGCAAACTGTTTCAAAAAAATTCAGACTCATAGCTCCTGCTCTACTTCAAGAAGTGCATCAAAAAGCTGATTCCCTTCCGCCAGCATATCATTTAAATAATTTCGGTCAGATGGAATGCCATCAACAGAAGCCAGTTTTGTAATAACGCCATCGGCTTCATCCAGTTGAAACACAACAACACTATCTCCTGACAGCAATGCTTGTTCAGGAATCAGCTTGTACAATTTTGGAAGTAACTCTCCTTTCTTTGGCGATTGCATTAAGAGACCTTCCAGATATTTTCCCTGTATTGCTATGCTTAAATAGTTGATGATGTAGGGACTATGGGTAGTCATTATCAATTTGTTGCCCGCATTCATACCATTGAAACCAAGCAGGCTTTGAAGAATTTGCCATTGGGAAGCTGGAAACAAATTCTGTTCCGGCTCTTCAACAATGTTTACAAAGGCTGTTTTGTTGAATTTTGACGAAAGAACCGAGAGAGCAACTCTTTTTTGCTCATCCGTTAAACTTTCATTACCCCATATCTCTTCCACACCTTTTTTAAAACGCTGCATCTCATCACTGCTCATCGGCTCACTACTTGACTCACTCTGCATTTTCACTGAGTTCGCCAAATATCCAGATACCAGGTACAAGGGCACAAGTGACTGGAATCCGCTGGAAGCATCTGATAGCTTTATTTTGTAGCCGTCTCCTTTTACATTGAGTGTATCGTTCAATTTGTCATACTCAATAGCAACGTTATTGACAGGTAGTTGTTTAACTCCTTTTAAATCATTTTTCGCATTATCAAATTCAGTCAGGAACTCCTTTAACGATGGAGAAGAGAGCTTTAACTCTTTTGGTGTTTTAACATAAGAGAGAAAGTTTCTCTCCGCAGGGACATACATAATCTGCGGGAGTGGATAGGACCGGGCAGATTTACTTTTTATAACTAATGACCCATGTTCGTACTTGATAGTGTATGCATCACCTTCATACTCAATAACGCTCTTGTCTGATCCGTTAACTTTAAAATAGTTCTCAAGGCGATGATAACTCAAAAATTGCTTGGCAAACCTCCCCTTCTGCTCAAACCATTTCTGTTTATAATCACCCCTGACCAAAGCCTTTTCAATCCAGATAAAAGTTGCGATCAACTTTGCAACGGTACTTTTACCTGAACCCTGATTACCGATGAAAACCGTAACCTTTTTGATGTCAATCCAGCCATCATTTTCCAGACAGCCCTTCTTGATGGGACCGAATTCCCTTATTCTTATTCTGCTCATTTTACACCAGTAAACTGTTCAAACTTTCTTCTGTTTCTCCGCCTGGCACTTATCAAAAGCAAAGCACTGATTATTAATTAATCTGATTAGCATCAATCAGATCAATCTACATCTCCTCCATTCGAATCTTGATAGCTTCTATTGGAAATTGCTTTTTCTCAAATTCATCAGGCTCACCAAAGCTGCGCAACAACCCGTCAACAATCATCAACTGATCTGCCGGTTGGCGCCCTATCATCTGCTCTGTTGAATGACTCCAGTGAAATATACAGCAAATCGATTACTGAATAACTACAAGAGACAAAAAAGAGTCAGGGCAAGCGTCCGGTGTACCCAAGTTGGCCTGCGGGGGTTAATGCAAACGGAGGAGGAAAAACTGTGCAATAATGGGGTTTCAGCGCCACTTATGTTATGGCGTGCTCATGAATCTGCGATATTTTTATTAAGTTATGCTACTCATATAAAGCATCACAAATCCTGCAAGGAAGATATCCAAGACGGAATGAACGATAGAGAGAGCAATATAACAATTGAGCGCAAGCACAGCCACGTGGAGATCTGTCTTCATGGCGATATTGCCTTCAGCGGCAAAACCACCGGTTTTGAGCGCTACGAATTTGAGCACAATGCCGTGCCTGAACGCTCTTTTGCCGATATCAGCCTCTCAACAACCTTCCTTGGCAGAACCATCGCAGCTCCGCTCATGATCTCCTCCATGACGGGAGGATACAGTGAAGCAACGTTTCTGAACCAGCGCCTTGCCGAAACGGCCGAGCAGTTCAGAATACCGCTCGGTGTCGGAAGCATGCGCCAGGCGCTTGAAAACAGTTCGCACCGCGAAAGCTTTGCCATAGTCAGAAAATACGCCCCTTCTGTTCAGATCTTTGCCAATATAGGCGCACCGGAAATAGCCAAAGGGTTGACAGAGAGCGATGTAAGCATCATGCTTGATCTGCTTGAAGCCGATGGACTCATTGTACATTTTAATGCCGCACAGGAGCTTTTTCAGCCTGAAGGCAATACTGATTTTCGCCATGTGCTTGATCATCTCAGCACGATCACCGCTAAAATCCCTGTGCCGGTTATAGCCAAAGAGGTCGGGAGCGGCATATCGGCGGAGGCAGCACGCAAGCTTGTTGAGGCCGGAGTAAAAGTGATTGATGTTGCAGGTGCTGGAGGCACCAGTTGGCAGAAAGTTGAAGAGATACGCTATACACGCCAGTTCGGTACTGAGAACCGCTTCAGCACCCCGGCTCTTGAAGAGCTGCTGAACTGGGGAATACCTACGGCACAATGCCTGAAGGAGATCGCGGCGTTGAAAACATCGAACAAAAATTTCAGTACCGTAGAGGTCATCGCTTCCGGTGGCATAAAGAGCGGAATAGATATTGCAAAATCGCTGGCGCTTGGCGCAAATCTTGGAGCATCGGCAGGTCAATTGCTGAAAGCTCTTCACGAAGGAGTACTTGAACTGACCATCGAATCATGGCTGAACGACCTCAGGGCCGTCATGTTTCTCACCGGAGCGGCTACAATTGAGGAGCTTCGGAGCAAAATCCTTATCATAAAACAATGACCGACTGCACAATGACTATACCCGTAACACAGGAACTCGTCGAAAAAAAGTACCGGATCTACCACACCAAAATCAATGATGCTCTCGGAACATGTTTTGAAAAACATTCACCGGTAACACTCTATGAGCCCGCGAGGTATATTCTGGAAGGAAAGGGAAAAAGAATCCGTCCTTTTCTTACGCTCCTTGCTTCTGAAGCGGTCTGTGGCTCATCAGACAATGCTCTCAATGTCGCACTTGCGGTGGAAGTTCTGCATAATTTCACACTGATGCATGACGACATCATGGATCAGGCCGACCTGCGCCACGGCAGACCAACCGTTCACCTTGAGTGGAATGTCAATGCAGCGATACTCTCCGGAGATATGATGATTGCCTACGCCTATGAGCTCGCTCTCAAGGCAAAAAGCAGCCGTCACGCTGAACTGGTTCATATTCTCAACGATGCCAATATCACAATTTGCGAGGGACAGGCTCTCGATATGGAGCTTGAAGAGAAAAAAGATGCAACAATTGCCGACTATCTTGACATGATTGCCAAGAAAACAGGACGCCTGATCTCAGCCGCACTTGAAGCCGGAGGTGTTGCAGGGAATGCTACGGATGAACAGCTTAAAAGTCTGGTAGAGTTCGGTGAAAAAATTGGAAGGGCGTTTCAGATTCAGGATGACTATCTTGATATCATGGCTGATAATGGCAAATCGGGCAAAATCGCAGGCGGTGATGTCATGAACGGCAAAAAAACCTATCTGCTCCTGCGTTCGCTTGAACTGACATCAGGAAAGGAACACGATCTCCTTCACTCCATCTTCATGAACAAAGGAATCAGTGCTGAAAGGGTTCCGGAAGTAAAAGCCATATTTGAGCAGTGCGGTGTGCTTGAAGAGACTGCTGCACTCATCAACACCATTACTGAAGAGGCTCTCTCAGCCATTGACACCCTGCCCTTTGCTGAAGGAAGGGAGTACCTTAAAGGATTTTCAAATATTCTCATGAAGCGGGATTTCTGAATTTCACGCTTCTCCACACGGAAAGCATTTCCATGGAAAAGAGAGTACTGCTTCTTGTCCTGACCCTCATTCCAGGGATCGGACCTTCAAGGATCAAAGCACTCATCAACCACCTGCCTGACATCACCAGTGTGATGCGGGCAGACGTTAACGAGTTGATGAAGATACCGGGCATAGGGGAACCGCTTGCCCGACAGATTTATAATTACCTCAGGGACTCCGGCAAAAAAGAGGCTGCACTGCGTAAGGCAGAAGAGCAGATTGCCTTGCTGCATCGCTACAATGCGACACTTCTGACCATTCTTGACCCTGACTACCCTCCTCTCCTGAAGGAGATCTACGACCCTCCCCCCTGCCTCTTTATCCGGGGAAAACTGCCACAAGCGAACACTCCCGGTATAGCGGTTGTAGGGACAAGAAAGGCATCGCAATACGGCCGACAGTGTACAGAACAGCTCTGCGAGGGTCTGGTGAAAATCGGAGCGGTCATTTTCAGCGGTCTGGCCTATGGTATTGACATGACGGCACATACAAGCGCACTTGCACATGGAGGGAGAACTGTCGCCGTTCTTGCCACCGGAGTTGATACCATCTATACCGATCCACTTGGGAAAGTATGGCCGGGAATAATTGAACAGGGTGCACTTATATCTGAAGAGTGGTTTGGTTCATCACTCTCTCCGGGAAAATTCCCGAAACGCAACCGAATCATATCAGGGATCACAGCCGGGACCCTGGTGACAGAATCCGATCTCAAAGGGGGGGCACTGATTACAGCCGCAAATGCCCTTGAGCAGAATCGTGAAGTATTTGCCGTACCCGGAAGTATTTTCTCGCGAAACTCAAGAGGAACGAACCGGCTGATCCAGCAGGGGCAGGCAAAAGCCGTTATGAGTGTTGAAGATATCATTACAGAGCTCTGGCCTCAATTTGCAAACATGCTTTCAGGAGTTGATGCTCTTTCGGCAAACCTTCCGGAGATTCAGTTGAACGACAGTGAACGAACAGTTTTACAATGCATGACAAGAGAGCCCGTTCATATTGATGCGCTGGCATTGCAGACAGGGATGGATATCTCAGCTCTGCTCGTCCATCTTTTTGAACTTGAGCTGAAATCTGCGGTCAAACAGATGCCTGAACAGTTTTTCAGAAAAACATAAGTAATGACGGGTCGTCAAGAAAAACCGATTTTCCTTTAAACCAACAGCAGATTCAGGGATCGGGACAAACCCGGCAGAAAATCCGCAAGCGTGCGGGCTTATCAGCTTTTTATAGTATTTTGTCGGGGAATTATTACCTTTGAGTGTATAATTTCGTCCAATAACACATTATATATTTTCAACTCAGAACAAACATAACCTAAACCTTGAAATTGATGAATCATTCAGGAGGATTTATAAGCGTCTCCCGCCGTGTCATTCTTTCGGCTGCATTAAGCGTTATGCTTTTTGCTCCTCTTTCGGCTGAGGCCGCGCAGGAAACAGGCAAGGTTGGCGTTGTGGATTTCGGAAAACTCATTCAGCAGTTACCTGAAACAAAAGTGGCAGAAACCACCCTTCAGGCAACAGCAGCTCCTCTCCAGAAAGAGCTTGCCCGTTTGAATGCGGATTATCAGAAATCAGTCGCAGCTTATCGCCAACTGCCCGCAACAGCAAGCAAAGCAGTGAGAGACCAGAAAGAGCAGGAAGCCAACACTAAAGGTCAGGCTCTCCAGAAATATCAGCAGGAGCAGGGTGTAGCTGTTGAAAAAAAGCAGCAGGAGCTCTTGACTCCAATACGCGAGAAGGTACTCGCCGCAATCAAGGCAATCGCACAGCAGGGAGGATTTACCCTTGTGATTGATAAAGGTGTCCAGGTTTACGGGACTCCTGAACATGATCTGACATTCAAGGCAATGAACCAATTGAATATCAAGTAATTAGTGACGGTGTTCAAAAAGTTAATTGTTCTTTTTCTCCACGCTCAACTGATTGTTTTGACTGGATGCGGCACTTCTCACGAGGAGCGCCGCTCTCCGGAGACTGCATTTATCGGCATCAATCATCCCGTTCAGGAGAGCTGGGCAGCAAAACTTGCCATTACAGAGTCAGGAATGACCACCGGAGTCATTGAAGCTGCTCACGGGGCGATATACAAAACAGATACCGGAGATGAACATCATCTTGACGGGGGAATCAAGGTTACCTTCTTTGACGTCAACGGCCGTTCCACGACGTCGATAACAGCCGCGAATGCTGTTATTCATGATAATCAGGATATCGAGGCATACGGTAATGTCGTCATTACCTCCAATGAAACAACGGTTGTCAGAACCGAATATATCAGACGGAGTGCCAAAGATAACATGATCCGCTCAGACAAATTTGTAACGATTACAAGACCGGAAGAGACCATAAGGGGATATGGTTTTGAAAGCGATCAAAACTTAAAGAAATACCGCATTTTCAGGGGAAGCGGCGAAACGTTTATAAAACAATAATGAAGTTTATCTGTTCATGAAATTACATCTATTAAAATCAAAAATCCACAACGCTATAGTTACAAGTGGTGATCTTGAATATGAAGGCAGTATCACCATAGACAATGAACTGCTTGAGATGGTAGATATGATCCCCAACGAAAAAGTGCTTGTGGTCAACAATAATAATGGCGAGCGATTTGAAACCTATATCATCAAGGGTGAACATGGCTCCAGGGTTATCCAGCTTAATGGTGCCGCTGCCCGCTGCGCTCTGCCTGGCGATGAGATCATCATCATGACCTATGCTGTCATGGATGAAGATGAGGCTCGAAACTATAAACCCATGGTTCTTATTGTTGATAAACAGAACAACCCAAAAAGCCGACACCGCGTTGGCGAATTGAGCGAACCACTATCATAGCCCCCCTTTACTTCAATATTAGATTATAGTTATGGGACTTGCAGTTATCATCATGGCCGCCGGAAAAGGCACACGCATGCATTCAGATCTTCCAAAAGTGCTGCACAAAGCAAACGGAAAGCCTCTGATTACCTATGTTCTTGACACATCGAACGCACTTGATCCTGAAAGAGTTGTACTCATCGTCGGCCATAAGGCTGAGCTTGTAAAGAACGCCACTGCAAACTATTCATTGACAGCAGCTCTTCAGGAGCCGCAACTGGGAACCGGACATGCGGTCATGCAGGCAAAAGAGGCCCTGAAGAATTTTGAAGGTGAGGTACTCATCCTCTCCGGAGACGCACCTCTCGTTACGATCAGTACGCTTCAGAAACTGATAGCATTTCACCGGACCAACAAAGCGACTGCAACCGTGCTGACGGCGAATCTTGAGGATCCTTCAGGCTACGGTAGAGTCATCCGGCACAATAACAGCGAGATTGTTCTTAAAATTGTTGAGCACAAAGATGCTACAGAGGAGGAGCGTGGCATTCAGGAAATCAACTCTGGCATTTATCTCTTTGATGCGCCCATACTGTTTCAGGCTCTCGGAGAAATAACGACCAATAACGCCCAGAACGAATACTATCTCACCGATGTATTCGGCATCTGCTTTAAAAGCGGCAAGCGGGTTTGCGCCTTCAAAACAGAGAATCCGGAAGAGATCGTAGGAATCAATACCACTGAACAGCTAAAGGAAGCCGAAGCAATACTGCTGAAGCAGCAAGCCTGACAAATGATATTAGTAGTCAAGGGAGAAGGCTCTTAATTCTTTTATAAGTCCTATAGGTACCATAGGTCGTATAGGACCTATGGAAGAATAAGAGCACAGGGTGAGAGAGTAACCTTGTTTGCCAGGCAGGAGTTATTTCCTGGATCGACGGGGCTTCTGAGTCTCTTTCTCTTCGGTGATTTTTGAGCGAGTGCCCGTTCCGGGCGATCCGGGTGAGGTGATATCTATACTGGAACTCTCTTTCTGAATACCCGCTTCATGCATGGAGTAGAACTCAACAAGATTACCGTCCGGATCCATAACAAAAAAAGCCCTTCCTTCCCTGCGATGAGACGGACGGGTAACGAGATGCACCCCTCTCTCATCAAGATAAATTGCCGCAGCATCGACCTCCGCATCTGAGGAGAGCCTGAAACCGAAATGGTCTACCCTGATATCACGCGCCTCCGGAGAACCGGGCGTTTCAGCTTTCACCAATACCATCAAATCCGAATTGATACGAAGGTAGGAGATATTGGCACCAACCCTGTGGTCAAGTTTAAAACCAAGAATACCCCCGTAAAACGCTTCGGCAAGACCGAGGTCATTGACACGAAGGGTAATCTGATTAATCCCCGTCAGTTTCATCATCTTCTTCTACTTGAACCGGCTTTTTTTCCGCAGTTTTTTCAAGAGTGTAATCATATTTGTGCTCGAAGTACTCCCCGACAGCCTTATGGGATGCCTTTTCACGAACCTCAAACTCAAGACTGATTGCGATCTGTTCGGGAAAAATCTTGTCCGATTCAGATTCGCTGCTTGGATTGCGGATCATCTCCTTGTAGGGAAGCAACTTGTCTTCAAGATCAGCACGCTCGTCATCATGTATTTTTTTCGCTCTTTTAGAAATCGCAACTACCGTCTCATACAAATTCGAGTGCGCACTTCTCAGCTTGTTCAAATCAACAGGTTTCACCGACATTGCACTATATTATGACGTTTATAAAAGAAATGTTCTGACTTTTTCAGTAACTAAATCAACGGTGAGGGCCAGATTATCGTTCACAATCACCTCATCAAAACGGTCCGCATATTCCAGTTCAAGAGAGGCACGTTCAAGACGCAATTTCAGACTCTCTTCATCTTCACTCTCCCTGCCTTTAAGTCGAGCTTCCAATACCTCAAGGCTTGGTGGCTTAAAAAACAGTAGCAAAGAGTTTTCCGGAAAGAGCCGCTTGAGATTAAGGGCACCCTTGACATCCAGATCAAAAAGAAGATGGGTTCCACTCTCTATCGCCTCACCGGTTTTATCAAGGAGGGTCCCGTAATGATTCCCGAAGAAATACTCATGTTCAATAAAACCACCGCTTCGGATCTTCTCCTCAAACTCTTCGCGACTCAGGAAATAATAGTTAATCCCCTCTACTTCACCAACCCTCTTCTCCCGGGTTGTAGCTGATACCGAAAATCTGATACCCTGGATGCGCTCCAGCAACTGCTTGGCAATTGTTGATTTGCCGGTACCGGATGGAGCTGAAAAAACGATCAGTTTTCCCTGCCGTTTCCGTTCTACAACCATAACATCACTCTATATTTTGCAATTGCTCCCTGACTTTTTCAAGCTCTTCCTTTACCCGTACCATTTTCTGGGATATCTCTGCATTCTGGGATTTCGACGCGATAGTATTGGCCTCACGAAGCTGCTCCTGTAGCAGAAAATTCAATTTCCTGCCTGTACCGCTTTCATCATTTCCCAGCTCTTCAAGGAAAAACTTGTTATGACTGGCGAACCTGGTTAACTCTTCGGTAATATCAAGTTTGTCGGCAGCAAGAACCAGCTCCATTTCAAGACGGTCCCTGCTGTAGGCAAGATCCTTTGCCGCTATTGCCTCAACTTTTGCAGCCAGCCTTTTTCTGACCGACTCAAGATTCTCTACTGAAAGCGTGGCAACAAGAGTTAGTGTCGTTTCAATTTCCGCAAGTCTCTCACTGAAATCAACCAGCAGTTCCTCTCCCTCCCTGCGGCGCATCGCCTTGAGTCGCTCTATAGCTTCCTGAAGCAGTTTTTTGGCAACAGGCCAGAGTTTCTCTGTCTGGTCAAGGGAAGTAGCACCATTATCGAATACATCCGGAAACCGGAAGAGATGCTCAAGCGTAACTGGAGTAGTAATATCAGCTTCTCTCTGAAGGGTATCAAGCAGCCTCTTGTAGGCCTTGACCTTTGAAGCGTTGACACTGACGGTTATAGGCTGCTCCTCATCAAGCTGTACCTGTATAAATGCGGAGATTTTACCCCTTTGAAAATGGGCCCGTATCATTTCGCGGACTTCAAGCTCAAACGAGAGTAACTGACGGGGAAGCTTTACACTGATTTCGGCAAACCGGTTGTTGACTGAACGCAACTCAACAAGAGTGCGCACACCATTTTCAACGGACTCCGCGCTGCCATATCCGGTCATGCTTTCCAACATAGGCTTCCCTGCTTCATTCTTTGTTAAAAAGATAACCTGCAGAGCTTGAGCCCTGCAGTGATCGGGCAAAAAGAGCTCAGAGTAAACTGCTTATTTGCGAAGATCCAGTTCGGCAATCACCTTGCGGTAACGGTCGATATCAACATTCTTGATATAATTCAACATTTTTTTGCGCTTGCTTACCAGCATAAGCAGTCCACGACGGGAGTGCTTGTCCTTCGGATGCAACTGAAGATGGCCGGTAAGATCGGTGATTCTGCGGCTGTATAGTGCCACCTGAACTTCAGATTTTCCGGTATTCTTCTCAGATCCGCCGAACTGCTTGATAACTTCCGCTTTATGCTCTTTTGTGAGGCTCATAGCTCTTCATTTGTTATGTTAAATCGATTGACCCGCAATATAATATTATAAACAATACAACTCCACCGTTTTTTTATCTTTTTCAAGCTGGCCCTTCAGCTCGTCAACTGAGGCGAACTGCTCCTCCTCCCGGATAAACCGAAAAAGGCTGAACTTCAGATGACGGCCGTAAAGATTACCGGAATAGCCAAGAATATAGGCCTCAACTGTTTTAATCCCCTCTGAACTGACCGTAGGACGTACACCGATATTCATCATAACCCGGAATGAACGCCCGTCAAGCTCGGTTCTTGCATAATAGACCCCACTCTTTGGCAACAACTTGTCAGGATCGGAAAGCTGAAGGTTAACAGTCGGAAAACCTATCTCACGGCCCCGCTTGTCACCATCAATAACAACTCCGCTTATCATATAGGGAGAGCCAAGAAACTCATTGGCCTCTTTGATCAGTCCGCTTGCAAGCAGTTGCCGGATTCTTGTACTTGAAAAGTGCTCATCACCTATCAACACTTCATCAAGCACCTCTACATCAAAATCGAGCTCACCGCAAAGATGCTCGAGCGTAATGCCGCTGCCACTCCTGTCGCGACCGAAAGCATGATCATAACCGATGATAATGCTTTTTGCTCCAATAAGAGCCACAAGCACATTGCGGATAAAATCCTCAGAGCTGCGCTGAGCAAAATCGGGTGTAAAGCGAACAACAAAAAGAAGATCCACCCCTTCCCTGGAAAGGAGATTAATTTTTTCTTCAAGCGTGGTAAGCAGTCCGAGAGGGCCGCTGACAACTCCCTTGAGCACTCTTCTTGGATGGGGTTCAAATGTCACAACCACACTTCTTAACTGACGACTTCGAGCAAGAGTAACAAGCCTTGCAATAATCATCCTGTGACCCTTATGCACCCCGTCAAAAGAACCAATGGTAACTACTGAGCCGACTGCGGGAAAATCAAGAGGAGAGAGAGAGCCGAAACTACAGACATGATGATTGTCATATTCCACAATACGCATACTTCTGTTATCTCCCTTTACAGATCGGGTTGATGGGTGCTTTGAACAATATCCTCGATAGTGTCGGAGATCGTTCTGGCTGAGCTCAGCTCATATGAGCCGATAGAGACTCTTCTGAGCGAGGCAAGATAGCCGCCTGTGCCAAGTGCCTGCCCAAAATCGTGAGCTATAACCCTGATATAGGCACCCTTGGATACATGGAGCACAAAATAGACCATCGGAAGGTCAATCCGGGTAACTTCAAAGCGATAAATTACAATCTCCTTACTCTTCCTCTCCTTTATAACTTCCCCTTTGCGGGCATGTTCATAAAGGCGTTTTCCCTGATGCCAGGCAGCCGAATGCATCGGAGGCTGTTGCTGATGGGTTCCAACAAACGTTGCTGCAGCAAGCCTGATCTGCTCTTCTGTCAGATGATCGGTGCTGCACTCTCCATATTCACTGGTTTCAGTGTCATGACTCTCCGTCATAACGCCAAGCTTGATCGCTCCGTCATAGACTTTGTCAAGAATCTCAAGACCGGCTATTGCTTTGGTTTTCCTTCCCGAGGCGAGAATAAGCAGGCCTGTTGCTTTCGGATCAAGAGTACCGCAATGACCCACCTTTCGCTTCAGACCGCTTTGACGGTAGGTATTCCTGACTTTGGCAACCACATCAAACGATGTCCAGTCCAATGGCTTGTCTATCAGAAGAAATGCGCCTTCATCCTGAAGCTGCGCACTGTTTTGATGCTCTTCCATACTCTCTGTGCTCGCCAAAAAGATCACTCTTCACCCTTTTCAGGGGAGCTTTTGCGCACACTGCTCAACAGCTCTTCAATCCTTGTGGCACGCTCATAGAGATGATCTTCATGGAATTCAAGTTCCGGAATACGCCTGAAATGATGGCGGATCCTTGCGGAGAGAATCTTTCTGATACTTTTCGTCTCCTCACGCAAATAGACCATGGCCTCCTGCTGCTCTTTGGGCGTACCGATAATGGAGACATAGATCCTCGCAATGCCGAGATCGGCCGTAACCTTTACATCAACAACCGTAATGATCGGGCCGCTGCGAGGTAGCTCTTTCTGCATTATTGCACCGAGCTCCTGCTGAAGGAGTGAGGCAACTTTCTCAGTACGTATCGACATAGTTCAACAATAAGAGGTTTACAATTTCCGTTTTTTCTCGACGATTTTGTAAGCCTCAACAATATCTCCAACCTTGATATCATCGTAATTTTTGAGACTCATACCGCACTCATAGCCGGCATCGACCTCTTTGACATCATCCTTGAAGCGCTTGAGAGCAGCAAGCTGACCTTCATAGATCTGAACACCATCACGAAGCAGTCGAACCTTGGAGTCACGGAAAACCTTGCCCTCAAGCATATAGCATCCACCAACGTTACCAATCTTCGGCACTTTAAAGACCTGACGAATCTCAAGCGATCCAAGACTCTCCTCATGAAGCTCCGGAGAGAGCATACCTTCAAGAGCCTTTTCAACATCTTCAAGTACATGATAGATGACGCTGTAGAAGCGAACATCAAGATCTTCCTTTTCAGCAAGTTTCTTGGCGTTGACATTCGGACGCACTCTGAATCCGATAATTATGGCGTCTGAAGCCGCAGCAAGCAGAACGTCGGTTTCGGTAATCTGACCAACACCCTGGTGGATAATCTGCACCTTGACCTCCTCATTCTGAATCTTCATGAGTCCATCGGCAAGGGCCTGAATAGAGCCGTCGGTATCAGCCTTGATAATAACGCTCAGCTCTTTCATGAGACCCTCCTTGATCTGACGGGCAATGCTGTCAAGCTTGACGCGTGTACTGCGACGGAAATCGTGCTCTCGACGGATAACCTGCCGTTTCTGAGCCAGGTCACGGGCCTCCCTGTCGGTTACCATAACCGTCAGCACATCACCCGATTGCGGAAGATCCTCGAATCCGAGAACCATGACAGGCTGTGAAGGACCGGCAAAGGCAATTCTCTTGCCCCGTTCGTCCATAATAGCGCGAACCTTGCCAAGTGTATTGCCTGCAACAAATGGATCGCCAACCTTGAGGAATCCCCGCTGAACCAGAACCGTAGAGATAACACCCTTACCCTTGTCAAGCTCCGACTCAACAATAATGCCGCTTGCTGGAACCTCTTTGGAATAGTTACCGCGCAGTTCACGCATCTCAGCTTCAGTCAGCACCTTGCCCATAAGCTCCGAGATCCCGAGTCCCTTCTTGGCGGATATCTCCTGGCACTGGTACTCACCGCCCCACTCTTCAACAAGCACACCGGCTTCGGAAAGCTGGGTTTTAATCTTTTCGGGATTGGCTTCAACCTTGTCAATTTTGTTAAGGGCAACAACAATCGGCACACCGGCCGCCTTGGCATGATTGATCGCCTCGATGGTCTGAGGCATAACACTGTCATCTGCGGCCACAACAAGAATAACGATATCGGTCACCTGAGCTCCCCTTGCACGCATGGCGGTAAAGGCTTCATGACCAGGTGTATCGAGAAAGGTGATCCTTCTGTTTCCATCAACCGTCACTTCATAAGCTCCGATGTGCTGGGTTATTCCACCCGATTCACCGGCAACAACATTGCTGTTACGGATATAATCAAGCAGTGAGGTCTTTCCGTGATCAACATGGCCCATGATCGTAACAACAGGAGGACGGGTCTGCAGATCCTCTTCAGCATCCTCCTCGGCAATAACTGCGGTTGCTTCTACTTCAGAGATGAATTCAGCTTCGTATCCAAACTCAAGAGCAATAAGTTCAATCGACTCCTTGTCAAGCCGCTGGTTGATAGTGACAAACTTGCCGAGAGCGAAACACTTCTGGATAATATCCTTTGCCGTAACTCCCATCAGTTCTGCCAGTTCATGCGGAGAAGCGTATTCAGTTACCCTGACAATAAGCTGCTGCGATTCGCGAAGTGCTTCGGCCTCTTCCTGTTCGCGCTCACGATCAATTCTGCGCATTTTGCGGAATTTCTGGCGCGAACCCGTGCCGCTGCCATCTTCCATTCCGCTGATCGTTTTCTGAATATTTGCCGAAATAACCTTGTCATCGACTTCCGGCTTCTTTTTCTTCTTGCCCTTTTTCTTTTTGCTGGCCGCACTCTCATCAACCGCAACTTTAGGCTTTTCATCACCCGCAGCCTTGACCGGCTTTTTGATCACAGCACCTTTTTCATCAACATGCGTCTCATCTGCCGGTTTCGTCTCAAACTCGTCTTTCAGTGCGTCAGCCTGCTCCTTGAAATTCTTTTTACGGTTTTTCTTATTCCTGCCGGCCTGCATATCAAGCGTACCAAGAACGGTCAAACCGCCCATGTTCTGGGGACTGTCAAACGAGACCAGATGCTCATTGATAGACGGCTCAATCTTTACAGGCTCAGGTTCCGGAACATCAATGACTATTGGCAATGATGACTCAATTTCAGATTGCTCGACAACGGCAACAACATCCGCAACCGGAGATGGCTCGTCAACAAACAATTCATCAGGAACATCCGCCTGCTGGGCATGATGCGTATCTTCTTTTTTGGCTTCCGGAGCCGCTACCGGAGCAGGGGGAGGGCTGAGGGTTTCGCGCAGTTGCTTCTCTTTTTCATAAGTTTTGCGTGACTGCTCTTCAAGCCGTGTTAAGCGCTTCTCTTTTTCCTCCCTGATTTTCTTGGTCTCGTCGACCATTTTCTTTTCAACACTGAAGTGGCTGAAAATCAGGTTGTGCATCTCATCACCTACCATAGAGGATGTAGAGGCCACTTTGCCCCCTTCCTGCTTGACAAACAGTAAGACTTCCTGCGGACTCAACTGCAGTTCTCTTGCTATATCACTTATTCGATATCTCTTTTCCATGTCCTCAAGGGCCATTACATCCTCCTCTGGATTTAAAAACTCTTTACTCTTACCCAATCGTTCTTATCTGCGGGGATTACTCAGGATTCGTCTCCACCACTGGTTCAACTGGATCCTGATCGTCATCGTCATCAAAAAGACCCTGCAGATCCGATTCGGTAAACTGCTCTTTAACGGTTTTATAGATGTTTTCGGCAATCTTCTTCCAGTAACGCTTTTCATCCTCGGTCACTTTTCGCTCCCTCGGCTTTACTCCGGGTCTGCGGCCCTGTGGCTGGCCAAAAACGGTTACCTCTTCGGGTTTAGCCGGTCCAAGAAGTGCATTTTCAATCTCTTCAACTCCGGCTTTCAGAACTTTTTTAGCTGTATCAAGTCCGCCATCAAGAAGCTGATAGATCATATCATCACCGAACTCTTCACGGAATGCGATGATATCGATATCCGTCGGATCTTCCATTGACTTGTCAATAACATCGCGATAAACGTCGATCTCATAGCCTGTCAGTTTTTCAGCCAGATGAATGTTATTTCCATTCTTGCCGATGGCATATTTGATCTGGTCCGGCTTGAGCATCACTCGCGCCTTCCTGGTTTTCGGATCGGCATGAACAGTCAACGGATCGATTTTAGCCGGCTGCATAGCTCTGGATATATAGATCTGGGGCTCATCGGTATAGTAGATAACGTCAATATTCTCATTATTCAGCTCCTTGACAATGCTCTGAATACGTTTACCCCTGTAACCAACCGTTGCTCCTACAGGATCAATCCTTGCACTGGTAGATTCAACAGCAACCTTGGCCCTTTCGCCAGGCACCCGGGCAATAGCTTTAATAATAATCAGGCCATCAAGAATTTCCGGAACCTCATGTTCAAAAAGCTTGTAGAGAAAACGGTCATCAACTCTTGATACAATCACTTTCATGCCGCCGTCCGCTTTTTCGCGTTCAACCACATTTCCGTCATCAAGCTTTGTTTTCACCTTCTCGCGCTCAATACGCTTGATATAGAGTTTCATCCTCGGAGTTCTGCGGGGATTATCCTTTTTCATCATCTCCGACTTCGGAAGAACAAGTTCAACACGGTGATCTTTTGAGGTGTTGTAGGTAAAAATAACCTCATTTGAACGGACCTGGTAAACCTCGCCGGCTACAACCTCACCAACTTTCTCCAGACACTCTTCATAGACCACAAGACGCTCAAGATCCCTCACTTTTTTCTGAACGGACTGCTTGATAATCTGTATGGATTTACGGCTCAGATAATCATCCAGCTTGATAGGACCCTCTTCATAAGAATCACCGATTTCAAGCGAGTCATCAATTTTTCTCACCTCATCAAGACTGATCTCGATACTTTCGATGTCTACTTCCTTGACGATTTTTTTCAGAATATAGACCTCAAAATCACCCCTTTCCGGGTTGATGAAAATGTTGGATTCAACTTCAGGATCATAATCTTTTCTGAGCTGCTTCTGGATGATATCCTTGAGCAGATCGGCAATATCCATTTTCACCGCCGCACTTTCCGTGCGCTTATCCAGAAAGATCTTGGACTGTTCGATTTCACCGAAAGCACTGGCAATCTGTGCTCTCCTGTCCACTCCCTCATCTTTTATCTTTTTTCTGACCATCTCTTTCTTGATTGTGCTTTTTTAAAAGATAACTCCCGCTGATCCTTAAAAACCTTTTATAATTCCGCTACAGGAACCGCACGGCTTACCTGATCGAGGTAAAGTGTGACTTCCTCCCTGTTTGGTGTAGCACCCTTTTTCTTGTTTTTTTCCGGCATAATCACGATATGCTGCCGACTCTCTTCCGACAGCGATACCCGCAGAAGACGCCCTTTAAGCTCTCTCTCTACTCCACCGTCATCACTATAGGTCACTTCCAGAACTTTCCCGCAATGCCTTATATATTGACGGGGAAGCATGATTGGCTCACCAAGCCCCGGAGATGAGGCTGTGATCTCAAAATCCTCTCCTACCATAGCAAGAAGTTCCTCATCACCCTCAAGCCGTTCCCTGAGCCTTCTGTTCAACCAGGCACACTGGTCAATGCGTACACCGCTGTCGTCATCGACAACTATCTCTATTTTCCGGGCTCTCTGGGGTCCTTTTACCTTGAGATCAACAAGATAGGCGCCCTCACCTCTGGTGCCCACAGATCCATCAATAATTTGGAGAACACAACTCCTGATGCGCTCTTGCATGATCACCCCGGACAATCTTTAATGGAAAACAAAAAAGTGGGGAACCCCCACTTTCAGATAAGATAATTCCTGCGTCGTCAAATCAAGTGTTCTAATGTACAAAAAATCTGTCAACGGCCAAACAGTTACGAAACATCCCTCTCATTGTCTGAAAGATGACTCTCGATAACCTCATAATCACTCTCTTCAATCTGCTTTCGGGAAGCACTTACACCGGGACTATTTTCTCTGTTACGGGAAGAGTAATGGAAAAAAAGTCCCCTCCTGAAGAGACGCCACACCATTCTGACAATCAGGTAGAAGAGAATAACAAACAGAATAAATTTCAGCATCGGAAAAAGCTCTGGTCTGAGCAATTAACAGTTTGTCGTCGAACAACCTTACCTGAAAAATGAAATAAAGGACAACAGGGACTTCAGGGACTACAAGGACGAAGAGACGACTTTCCGGCCACTCTATCCTGTCAGGCTGTCAGTAATGAGCGCAGTTTGTTTTCGTTTACCCTGTAGTTGAATGCCCTCTTGCCATCAACAAAAATTACCGGTATTTTAAGCCCGAACTCCTGGAGCAGTTCGGGGCTGGCTGAAATATCAATTTTTTCAAGTTCGAACGGAAATGCGGCGCGAACCCGATCCAGCACCTCCATCGCCTCGTCACAAAGACAACACTCTTTTTTACCATAGAGCGTTACGTTATGGCGAATGTTACTCGTCATCATTTCTGCAACTCTCCTGATGCCGGTTCCTGCAGAAGCTCAAGCACCGCTTCCAGCGAAAGGGTTGATTGTTCCGAAGTGACAAGATTCTTGAGCGTGTAGAGCCCTGTTGTCACTTCCGCAGCACCGATAAAGAGCGCCCATGCAGCACGCATCCTGTTAGCATCCCTCATCTGAGCCTTCATACTCCTTCCGGCAAGGTCGATTTCCGTGCGAATGCCAGCCTTGCGCAATCGCCATGCCACCTGCATGCCATGGTCCTCCAGTTCCTGCTGCTGTATGACAACATAAGCAACCGGCCCATGAGGAGTCAGGGCGGCTAAAAGCCCCTGTTTTTCCATGGTCAAAAGCACTCTCTCCATACCTGCAGCAAAACCTGCGGCCGGCACGTCAGTTGAGCTGCCAAGCTCTCTGGAAAGGCCATCATATCTTCCCCCGCCACCAATAGCATCCTGGGCACCAAGCTCTGAACTGGTAACTTCAAACGCTGTATGGCAGTAATAATCAAGGCCCCGGACAAGCAGGTGATCGATGTCATACGCAATCCCCCTTTCAGCAAGGTAGAAGAGCACTTTTTCGAAATCCTCAACCGAAGAGGGCGAGAGGTAGTCGTACAAGCGCGGGGCACCCGCAACAATTTCCTTAATGGCCGGATTTTTTGAATCAAGGATTCTTAGTGGATTTTTTTCGAGCCGCTCTTTTGAAGAGTCATCAAGCATCTCCTGAAACGGCAGAAAATAGCTTTTCAGGGCCTCCCGATAACGATGCCGGTCATCCTTGTCTCCAAGCGAATTGATTCTGAGTTTCAGGCCGCGAAGCCCCAGCGACTGAAACACCTGCATCATCAGGGTGATAACCTCAGCCACTGCTGCCGGAGATGAAACACCAAGCAGTTCTGCCCCGAACTGAGAAAACTGACGCTGGCGACCAGCCTGCGGTCTCTCCTTGCGAAAAAGTTCACCGATATAGTAAAGCTTGTGCAGCGGCGCAGTGGAAAGCAGGCTTTTCTGCAGAGCGGCCCTCATGACTCCGGCAGTCATCTCCGGCCGAAGCGTAATGGAACGTCCGTTTGGATCCGGCAGAAAAGAGAACATCTCTTTTCCGACAATATCCGTTGTCGAACCAATACCTCTCTGGAACAGCTCGGTATACTCAAAAACCGGTACTCTTATTTCGCTGAACCCGTAAAGAGAGGCAACAGTATGAACCACTTCTTCAACATATTTCCATTGAGCTGACTCTTCAGGAAAAATATCCCTTGCGCCCTTTACGGCCTGATACTGCGGCATATCTCGTATATTCCTCTGATAGTGAAATGGTTATGGGCATCGAAAAAAACAGGATGCGCCTCAAATTTGCGGTAAATCCTTCTCCTCTTCCCTGAAAAGCTCAAGAACTTCAGTTGCCGATCCGGCATGAAGAAGCCTTTCTCGAACCTCCTCTCGACCGGCAAGGCGCGTAATGCGACCAAGAAGCTTCAGGTGTTCAGCAAGCATCTCTTCGGGAGTCGCAAGAAGAAAAACGATCTGAACAGGTTCATTGTCAATCGATTCAAAATCAATCTCACGGTGCAGTGTAGCAAAAGCCAGAACCGGCTGTGTCACGGCACTGGTCTTGGCATGAGGAAGGGCTATTTGTTTACCAATACCGGTAGACATCTCCCCTTCACGTTTAAGGACATCCTCCCTCAGCTTTTTGCTATCCGTCACTCCTCTGTGAACAGCAACAATGGAAAGCATTTTTTCTATCACCTGCTGTTTTGTTGCCAGCTCAAGATTCAGGGCAATACATTTTTCAGAGAGAAGAGCTTCAATTTTCATTATGACAATCTCTTGCAGTTAATACGCTGTTCTATGGAAACACGCGAGACCCGGTCAGCGGTTGAACGGATAATATAAAACATTTATAAACCATATCGCATGCGACTCCAGTCTGTCGTCAGCTCAGAGGTAAAACGTAATAAAATAAAGAAATGGGGATATAAACATGACAGTATCAAACCGATCAAGCACCCCCCCATGTCCAGGAATCAGACTCGACGAGTCTTTGACTCCTGCATCACGTTTGAACATGGACTCAACAAGATCTCCGGCTGGACTGACAAGACCAATCAGCAGACCAGTCATTAAAGAAGTTCCTAATGGCAATGAAGAGAAATAATTTCCATAGATCAGTGATACCAGCACGCTGCCAGCAATACCGAACAGAAACCCCTCCCATGTTTTATGAGGGCTCAACCGTTCAAACAGTTTGCGATGAATAAATTTCCCGCCAAGTGTGCTCCCACCGAAATAGGCAAAAATATCCGCAGCCCATACACAGAGAAAAAGAAGATAGACCATGGAGAGGCCTATTCCATCCGGAGCATCAAGCCGCACTCTTGACAGGGAACCGAATGTAAGGTTGACATAGAGCAGGCCGGGAAAAATCGATCCAAGATTGAGCAGTGGCGATCCCTCTTTTACATAGAGTTCGAGAACGAAAAGAACAAGCACAACCGCAAGCAGCAGCTCCCAAACCTCAACAAGATGAAGAGAAAAATTCACCTGAAAGAGCAGTGTTATCAAAAGTACCAGCCAGAGCGGCGGCGGAGTAGCTTTATGGATTGCAAGATGATGAAACTCATAAACCGCAAGCAGTGCGAGCAATGAAAAAAAGCAGGAAAACCATATCCCGCCAGCATTGATCAGAAAGAGAAGAAAAGGGATACCCACAAAAGCCACAGCTACCCGCTGCAATAAATTCACGCTCATTAATTTAGACATAGATCACATTTTAAAACGACTGACCCGCATTGTTATCAGGGACTCTCCTGATACACCTCAACCATGGCGAGTGATGCTGAGGAAAACCGGCGAATAACCAGGACGAACAGCAACAAGCTCCCTGCAACAGCAAACCACCACCAAAGGGTCTGAAAAACCGGCTGGGGAACAAACACTTTCAAAGGAAGTTCCCTTTCTGTAAAAAAGAGCATAAAAAGAGCAGCAAGATTATTCGCCAAATGAGCAGCAAAAGGCACTATCAGGCTGCCGGATGCGCTATAGATATATCCAATATACCACCCCAAAAATGCAAGAGGAAGAAGATTCGCTGCACTCAGATGAAAGAGTGCAAAAATAAACCCGGTCAGTAAAACAGCCTTTGCCGGTGTTATTGATCTGGAATAGTTCTGCTGAATATATCCTCTGAAAAAGAGCTCTTCACATACCGCCGGAGTCAAGGAAAAAACAAAGACCACAAAAAAGAGCTCCGGTATCGAATGCACAACAGCAAGTGCCTTGATAAACGACTCCATCATGTCACGCTGGCTTACCACTGCTGAACCCGCAGCACCAAGAGCTGGCCACAAATAAAGATCCTGCAGGACTGTAATGGTATACAACGCTGGTTGCAGAAGCAAAATACCCGCAACGGCAAGAAAAATGTTACCTGACTGCGGGCGCAGCCCAACCCCTAAAAAAGCCAGACCGCTTCGGGAAAATGGATTTCTGCTGCCGGTATGCCAAGCGGCAAGCAGCAAAACCGGAATGGCAAGCACAAAAATCTGACCTGCCACCTGAATAAGACGAATGAGCGGAAGCATGGTGTCCAGCGAATGCAATAGGGAGGACGCATCAACACGCTCACCATTGACAAGCCAGAACAGAAGCTCACCGGCGAAGGAGTAGAGCATCATAAGAGAGCTCAAAACAAGCGTATTGGCCAGAAAAGAGGGGCGCCTGGCTTTGAAAAGGTCAGCGGAAAAGTACGGCTGCATTGATTATCGTTTACAATGAATCCCTAAGAATTTGATTACTTTATCTGAACTGAACCCTGACATTACACGTCAGTCGTCAAATAGATATTGTCTAAAAAAGTAAAACTGATCCTGAATTGCACTGAACCACGGATACCGGCTAATAAAAAAACCGAAGCCCATTTCATATGCAATCAACAATACGTCAACTCTGATGAAAAAAAGTTCGTTCAGAATATTTTTGGCTCGCGCACTACAACAAATCATCAATGAAAAAGATTCAAATCAACGGTTTACCGGCGAATTGAACTCGATCGTCATCCTTTCAGGAGAAAAAATTGGAGATTCAATCCTTCTTACTCCCTTGTTGCGTAATCTCCGCCATCATTTCCCAAAACTTGAAATCCACCTCCTCTGTATCACCCATACATCTGCCGAATTTTTCAAAAACGATCCTCATATAACGGCAATTCATGAGGTTAAAAAAAATATTCTGACCTACTGTATAAAAACACTGCCAAAAAAATTCGATCTGTTGTTCAACACAAAGGATGGTCTATCAACAAATTTCCTGCTGCAAACCGCCCTGCTCCGGGCTCGATTCAAAGTCGGGCACCAGCATCCTTATCATGAAAGAATATTCAGCCACTTGATCGCAGTTGACATGAATACCAAGATGGTAATGAAACACTGCTCACTGCTTCCCGTCTTATCCCTCACTGCAACAGGAGAAGAGACCCGGCCATATCTCCCTCCTGCACCAATTTCAGAGAAGATGGCATCGTTCATCGCATCCATTAAAGAGGGTCAGTTTATCGGGCTCAATATCAGTGCGGGAGGAGCAAGCAGATACTGGACCGAACAAAAATGGTCGGATCTCATAACAACCTTTCATACCCATCAATTCATAATATTTGCATCTCCCGGTGACCGTGGGATAAAAGAGCGGCTTGAGCAAGCTCACAACAACGTCACTATCTCACCACCGACTGCAAACATATACGAAGTAGGAATGCTTGTAAATAAGTTACGGCTATTGATAAGTCCTGATACCTCTCTTGTGCACATTGCTTCATGCTACAAAACTCCTGTTATCGCACTCTTCCCTGACGCTCCTGTTGAATATGCACGATTTGGGCCCTACCTTACAGAGCATGAACTGGTCATTTCTCCCAACATGCAGGTTTGTGACATCGAGGTTAAGGCTGTCGCAATTGCATTAAAAAAATTATTATCAACTATTGCTCAAAATCAATCAGCAAAAACACTAAACCCTGCAAAATGAAATCGGGAAAAAAGGAAAAAAAAACGTTCCGATACCGTTTTGCACAAACTCTCCAGGTCGCAGCGAAACGGCAATCGCGAGAGTACCGGCAGGATAAACCACCTGAAAGCATCGTAATTTTAGCCAAAGAGTGCTACGGTGACTGTATTATGCTTACTCCGCTTATCGGATGCCTTCGGAAAAAGTATCCAGCGATTTCCATATACATTCTGACATTCAACAAAAAAATCTTCGACTTTTTCAGTGCCGACACAAACATTACGGCCGTCTACAACACTAAAAAAAATCCGGTCAGATACTACAGGGAGATTCTTTCAAAGGAGTTTGATCTTCTTTTCAACCCCAAAGACCACCCGTCTACCAATTTTCTCATCCAAACGGCACTTGTCCGGGCTCGACACAAAATAAGTCACTTCAATATCTATCATGAAGGACTTTACGATCAACTGATCAGGCTCGATTCAAGCACTCATGAATCATCAAAAAATCTCTCTCTGATAAACCTTGTCGATGGGAGTTCAGAGGTGAGCGAGTACAAACCATATATCCCCGTTATGGATGTATCAGCCGATATATCCCGTTTTCTGCAAACAGTTGATGCTGGCAGAAATATAGGCATCAATATCAGCACCGGCCACAGCGGCGGTCACCGGAGTGTCGAGCAATGGTCAGAGCTCATCAATCATTTCAAAAACGAAACCTTCATAATCTTCTCGTCCGCTCAGGATTTTGAAGAAAAAAAAGCGCTTGAACAACTGCATAAAAATGTTCAGCAATCACCTGCAACCCAAAACCTTTACGAGGTAGGAGAGATTGTAAAAAACCTGAAGCTTCTCATTACACCCGACACCTCACTGATCCATGTTGCCTCATGCTTCGACACTCCTCTCGTCGGGCTCTATCGCCAAAATCCATCCGACAGCACCAATTTCGCGCCATTGAGCACTCAACAGGAGGTCATCGTCTCGACCACCCATGATGTCATCGATATCAACAGCACTACAATAAACAACACTGTCGAAATGCTGCTCGAAAAACTGACACTGAACGACATCGTCCGACAATAAAAACCGACTCAAGGGCGCCGCCCAACACAGTAATCGGGTTTCGAAATAAATAAATAAATAGAGGTGCCCTCAAGAAAAAACATCTTCACCGCTTACTATCCGATCGTACAGATTCAGATAATTTTTCGCACAAACAGCAGAGGAAAAATAGGTCATGGCCCAGTCGCGACAATGTGCAGGCGAGCAGGATAGCGCTTTTTCCAGTGCCTCAGGAAACATTTCGTCCTCTGTAAATAACGCTCCAACATCGGAATTGACAAGCTCCGGAACTGATCCGCGCGGTGTTGCAATGACCGGTGTTCCCGACAGTAATGATTCAATCACTACCAGTCCGAAAGGCTCATCCCAACTGATTGGAAAGAGCAGAGCTTTGGCATTTGCAAAGTATTGTGCTTTTTCATTTCCACCTGTTTTCCCGACAAATTCAGTTCGTGGATGAAAACTATCCAACAGACCACCGGCTTTAATCAGGTCGAATCGCGATCCTCCGGCAAAAACCATAGGTATTTTGTATTCTCTCGCGAGTTTTAATGCTCGAGCCGCACCTTTTTCAGCTCGTCTTATCAGTGATAAAAACAACAGATAGTCCTTTTTTTGCTCTCTGTAAATAAACTCATCAGGTTTGATTCCGTTGTATATGAATGTTTTTTTCTGATGTCGCACAGCATGATTGGCACTTATGCATACAGTATTTACAGGTAATTTTGAGAGGTCTGGTTCATTACCATGCAGGGTAAAAAGCCAGGGCAATGTAAAATCCGATACAGGTGGCCAGCCATGAAAATGGACGATATCCACATCTTTTGGAATTGCAAGTAATGCCTGTTCATGATTATTGGCAGGAATACAAGTTACACCTTGCATGTAACTCCCTTTTGGCGCCACCAATGTAACATGATGCCCAAGTCTTGCATACTCAAGAATGAGCCATTGAACAATGCGTTCAGTACCGCCATATTTATTTACCGGCAAACGCGTATTACATACCAGGCAAATCTTTATGGGTGACATAGTGCAGTAGATTGGACAATGATGCTAAAAACGTACCGTTCCTCTGATAACAGCTTACTCAATGATCTGCATAAAATTCATGTGATCCGAGCAAATTCGCCATAACCGCCGCTACCGCATCCGGTTTGATGTTTTCAAGACAGCGGTAGTGCTGGTAGCGGCATGTTCTCTGAAAACATGGGGCACATTGCTCCGGGAAGTTCATCGCCATGCTTCTTTTTCCGAGTGGACGGGTCCATACCGGGCTTGTGGAACCAAACAGGCCAATAACCGGAGTGCCTATATAGGCTGCAAGATGCATCAGCCCGGAGTCATTCGAGACAACGCCGCACGCACCTGACATGATCGCAGCAGCCTCGGTCAGTGAAGTCCTGCCGGTCAGGTCAGTCACCCTGCCTGGTGCCACGCGAACAATCTTCTGCGCGCTCTCCTGGTCATTGCGCGTTCCAAGTACAACAATATGGTATTGCTCCTGTAACCGTGCGAGTTCGGCAAAATGAGGCCATTGCTTGGCTGGTCCATATGCTGCTCCGGGGCAGTAGACAATTGAACCTTTATAGCTATCGTCAGGAAGAACCGGTGTGCCGGTCCACGTTTCGGGAGAGCGAAATGGCGTATCAAGAATCCGGGCATATTCACTGGTAATATGCTGCGACTTGTTTCTCAAATCTCCGGGAAGAGGATCATTCAGGAGAAAGCGCCTCATTTCGCGTGATAATCCCCGTCTGACAGGCACCCCGCTCTTCAAAGCAAACCATGCTGAAGAAAACGAAAACGGCAGCAGGTAGATGGTGTGAAAATTCCCGCTTCGCACAGCCGTTACCGTACTTTTTCGCTCGTTCGTATCGTTCCGGGCAAACTCGATCAGGGGCAGATCGCACAACATCCTGACAAGTCCGCTCATCTGCTCCGGAACAAGAAGCGTTGTATTCGATCGGCGGGTTTCAGGCAGTCTGGTAACAATTGACAGAGCAAGAAGCATGTCTCCTATCCAGTTCGGCAAAAGGATAATGGAAGGGTTCATAACCGCCATGAGTAGGATTGACTGGCAAAAAATACACCATTTGGCAAACAGATAATATAGCTCACAAGATGAGTCCGTAGAGCATAAGTTCACAAATTTTCAACACAACAGTACCAGCCACTCAAGGCTTTACCTCGATATAATGTTTTTTGCTCAGCTCCAGCCCGAACCAGCGTTCAAAACGAGCCATGATGCGATGTTTTTTCTCCCGACGGGTCAGCTTGTGATTCGGATCAGGCTTAAAGAGCCCTTTCTCCTTCGGAAGCCACCCCTGGATAATCTTTGGATGAGAACCGGTAAATTCACGAACTATTTTCGGATCAATCTCCCGGTAGTCGATTCGCTCATGATTTTTGCTCCAGTATTTCTGTATGTGCTCTGATTTGCGGTTCATCTCCGCCTCGCTCCTCACCCAGCCATAGTGATAAATCGATGCTCCGGAATGGGCAGCTCTCGGATACCGGGAGACCTTGCTCCTCTCGGTAAGTACATGCCAGTAGAGTCCATCAGGTGCTGTAGACCTTACGGAGTTTCTGATAATCCGGGCTGCGCGGCGATACCAGCGGGGAGAATCAAGATAGGTATTCGCATTACCGTAAAAATGATAGTAGTCGAAGCTCAGCGCCTCGACCCGCTCATCATCCAGATGGGTACGACACGCATTGACAATGGTATCAAGGTCATTTTCATGCACAATTTCATCGCCTTCGAGATAGAACGCCCAGTCACCGGTGCAATTGAACTGAGCAATCATCTTCTGCTGACCGTAGACATAGCCTGCAACCTTCATCTTGTCGTTCCAGTGCGACTGGATAATCCTGATTTTCGGATCATCAATCGCCCGGACTCTTTCGAGAGTGTCGTCATCACTCAGGCCTACGTTGACGACAAACTCATCAACAATAGGCAGCACAGAACGAATCGATTCCTCAAAAGGAAAACCGAAGATTGTGCCATTTTTGATGAAAGTAAATGCACTGATTTTCATAAGCTTTATAATTGTGCTCTGTAGTTATCGATACCATTCATACAATCGGGCAGTTTGATAAACAGACCATTCGAGTTCGAAATGTAAATCAGCTAAGGTCATTACCATAACGGTTCCGCTATTGCTTGAGCAAAAGTTGCGAAGATGATATTGTCAGCCACCCCTCAATTTCCTCAGCAATACGATCAGAATCAATTTGGTAAAGGCATTCGCTGGCGCCATGATGATCATCGCAACCAGTTTTTCCGCATCCTGCACAAGGCATATCGGCCTGAAAGATCGTGACGTTGCCATAGGTCTGCACCGGACTGTTTAGCCTTGCACAAGCGTGAAGAGCATTGCTCCATGGCGACCATGTCGTGAGAATGGTAGGGCCGAAGATGGCGAAAATTCGTTTATTCTGCGAAGCAGCAATATGCATGTTCAAGGTATCGGCGCCGATATAGGCAAGGGATCGGTCACTCAGCGCAATCAGCTCATCCATGCTTGTCCGGCCAATAAAATCATGCACATTTTCGAGTTGAGGCAGCGTCCGCTTAATCTCAAGATCAAGCGCACTCTTCGATCCGGTAACAACAATCGGTACACCGAGACGGTTCAGGCGTTCGAGCAAAGCATTTCTGGCTTTTTCGGGATAAACCTTGTAGTTGTATTGCGCTCCGGGATGAAAAACAAGAAATTCGGTAATACCAATCCCTATCAACATCTTCTCAACACGTTCGGCAGCTTCCGGCGAATGGTACGAAGTGATTGCAGGTTTAGCTGACCCTATCCCCAGAAGTCCGAGAGCAGCAGTGTTGTTCTCAATTATGTGCCTGGCCGTATCAAACTCATAGTAAAAAGAGAGAAAACGACGCTTCCACCAGGACCTCTTCCTGTCATGCTCCACCGCACTGATAGATATATGTCCGGCGAGCAGGGCGAAGATGACGGAACGATCGCTTGTTGTGAGATTGATACTGAGATCGTAGCGTCGGGCAATCTTTTTGATCAGCTCTGAAGTTTGGGCAAATCTCCCCTTTGCAGGGTCTGTGTAGGAAAACTGATGTATCTCATTGATATGCGGAAGCGTTTCTGCAATGGCAAGCGTATCGCTGTTGACAAGCAGATCAATACTTGGGCCTCCATAAGCCAGAAAAAGCGCTTCGATCAATGGCGAACTCAAAAAGACATCGCCGTTTGAGCGCTGTACAATAACAAGGATACGATGGGGAGGGCCGTCAAGCATGGGCATGATTCAAGTATGGCAATAAAGCCGACTGACCGGAACCGACTACAACTACACTATTGAGCGGCGTAAGCTGCGAACTGCGTGCAAGGGTTTGAAAACCGCAAGGATCACTCGTGCCTTCAGGAATAATCGGAGCTTTTATATATCAAATTCCTCGCGCAATAAAAAGAGTCTCTGCCTGATACACCAACATAGCGGACCAACAACTTCAAACCGTATCAGCAGAGTAATGATATAAACTGCAAGTCGTATGCATTTCAGATTGAATCATGGACACCTCGGTCACCTTTACCGGCCTTTTGCAGAGTGACCTGCCAACACCGCTTGACCAGTTTGACAATCTTTTGTGGTTCAAGTGACGTGGAGATCACAACACTAAGCAAAAGAAATGAAATGCGGGATCTATCGGCTTGAGCTACGTCCGTTTTTATCCGGAGATCCGCTTAACTGGACCAAATGACGCTCAAGGCTCTCAACCATTGCCGGCATGGTAAACTTTTCACATACCCGTTCATATCCAGATTTGCCAAACGCCTGAAGCTTGTCCGGATGGTCAATGATTGACTCTATTGCTGCACCAAAAGCTTCAGGATCTTTTGACGGCACAATCATTCCGGTTTTCCCATCAACCATCAGCTCCCGAACGCCGTTAACGTTTGTGGCAACAACAGGTTTTTTCATGGCCATTGCTTCCATGATAACGTTCGGCATACCTTCAAAAAGAGAGCTCAGCACAAAGAGATCGCATCCTTTCAACAAAGGGTAGATATCGGCGTTAAAACCTGTAAACACAAACGACTCTTCAAGCCCTGCCTCGTTGACCTGTTTTTTTAATGCCGCATCCATCGCTCCCTCACCGGAGACGACAAAGACAAGGTCACTGCGCTTTTTATTCAGATTTGATGCGACATCAATGAGAAAAGTAAATCCTTTCTGCTCGGAAAGCCTGCCTGCGCTGTAGATGATTTTTTTACCCGGAAAACTCTTCGAAAAATCATAGGCCGCAACATCTTCGGGAATAGTTATCCCGTTATAGATCACCTTGACAAAATCATCGTCGAACCAGCCATACCTGGCATAAGCATCTTTAATCGTATGACTGTTGGTAATGATGCCATCGACAAGTTGATTAAGGGTGATCTTGTATTTCAATTTGTTTGCGCAAAGCTGCATCCCATGGCGTGCAAGCACGGTTGTCTTTCCGTAAAGCCTGGCGGCCAGACCTGCAACCCGTACATCCTTGTTCAGATTGCAGATGATGATATCAACAGCATGTCGTCTCAGGTAAAAAGCGATTTTCAGCGTATTCAGCGGACTAATATCACTATGAATGTCAAAAACCTCAGTCCTGACTCCTGCTGACACCGCGTACCTGAGCGTTTTTGAATTTTTTTTACTGCCAAGCACAACGTTATGCCCCTGTTGAGCAAGACCTTTGGCGGCATTGATCATCCATTTCTCTCCGCCTCCGAATTTATCGCGCCCTATGGAATTGATAAATAAAATGTTCATATCCTCAGTACTGAATTCACTTACTGTGTATCGGGAACCACTCCGTTTGCTTGAAACCTGCAGGATCAACTATCCGGAAGTGACGTTGATATCGGAACCGTGCCATACAGAACCGAATGCTGATTTTATTAAACCAATGCAACAGGTTTCGTGCTGCACAGGAATTACGATACAAGAACGCTGTTCCTGCATCCCTTTCTGTTCCGTTGGGCAGTGCTGAAATCGTGATGCAGCAGTTCAGCCATACGCGCCTGTACCTGTTGACGCTCAAAAGAGGCAAGATAGAGCTTGCGGCTCTCTTCACCCATTGAGTAACGGAGATCAGGCCTTGAAACAAGCCGTTCAAACGCAGCATGCCACTCTGCCGCAGATGATGCCAGATATCCGTTGACACCATGCTTGACCACAACCCGGTTTGCGCCTACACGTGAAGCAATCACGGGCTTGCCATGCGACATATACTGCAAAAGCTTGAACGCACATTTACCCCTGCACCACTCATCATCGGCAAGTGGCATGATACCGATATCAACAGAGTGCAGCCATGAGGCTTCGCCCTCTTTCGACCAGGGGACAAAATCCCATCTGGTTTTCAGACCCTCAGGGGGTTTACCCGCCATCAAGGTAAACCTGATGGCGGGATACGACTGCTGCACAGAAAAGAGTACCTCATCAATCAGGGTGAGAAAAAAAAGGTTCTGGTTGTTGCCTATCCAACCAACACGCAATGGCTCTCCTGAACGATCTCCCGGTATAAACTTCTCAGGAACCTTGCTTAACGCGGTCGGAACCAGGAAAACCCCCTCATTTCGAAATCGACTTGCATAGTCCACAAGCGCTTCACTGCCGGCAAACACAAGAGATGCCCGTTTCAGCAGAATATTGAGCCTGCTGATGGATTGTTTGGAACCCGGCCGGGTCGGCTTCGGAGGACCCTCAAGATAGCTTTCCCTTGCATAAAGAGCATCATCATAATCATAGATAAGCGTTGAGCGCCGGGCAATGAGATCAACAAAAAATCCTGAAAGTGGTTTTTTCTGTAGCCAGACATAATCATAGTTCTTGCTTGCCAGTGCAAACTTAAACTTTTCAAAATAGCTGATTCCGGAAAGATTCACCGGATGCACCTCAATACCATACTCTTTCCAGTAGGGCAAAAACTGCTCTACCCGATAGCGGTAGCTTGCCTGATTCCCGGCAATATGCAGACAAAGAATCCTTATCACTGCTGCTTGTTATGTTGCTGTCTCTGCAAGAATTTAAAAATATCAGCCGACTGAGGATATAAAATCGAATCCTCCGGCCATTCATGTAAACTGATCACCATAGAGTCAGCCATAATACAATGTACTTTTCTCCCTTTTCAAACAGAGGCATACACCCAATCCTGACCGGTACACAAAAGAACATTTGTATTGACTACTGAATCTTTACGAAATTCAACAGTAATCACCTGATGGATCAAGATATATCAATAGTGAGAGAACCGTTCTGAAAAGATAACGCTGAATATCCCAACTCACTGCAGGAACTGAAAATGAGCTGAGGTAATCATATCCCGACCCTGTTCCCGTATCTGTTAAACAAATAGTCAAAACAGGCTTGCAAAACAAAACGAATATAGAGCCATCGTTGATCACTGTAACGGATACATTTCGAAATCTTGCTGTGGATATGTTTTTGGAGATACTTGGTATAAACTGGAAAAGCATGCCTGTATGTTTTGGAAATATACAGGCCATTTCTGACAATGAAATACATCCGCTTTGGCGAATGAATATGAAATGTTTTTCTTTTCAACCCAAAAAAAAAGGAACCGGAATACTCCTGACCTACAGTATGACAGATAAAACAGTTTACTGCCTGCACAACATCCAGACCGAGTAAATTGGCTCTCAGACAATAGTCATGATCGACGGAATCGATAAAAAGCGCCTCATTAAAAACTCCTGTTTTCCGTGTTAATGACAAGTTCAACAGGTTACCGGAAGTCATCACTTCATCCTTTTTCTCATACACACATGCGCCTGACGCATTCGGCCTGTTTTCATGACTCGGTGACAATATTGCTACCCTGCTCTCATCAATTACAGCCAGAGATTCGAAATACCTTTTGGCCTGATCAGCATCGAAATAACTATCCTGATCCATAGTAAGCAGCCAGGAGTAGTTATTCTCCAAACCCTTATTAATAGCAAGATTAAGTGCCGCCGCTATGCCAATATTTTGCCCGCAGGACAACAGCTCAATATTTGGATATTTTCTTAACAGTTCAGGGGTAATCGGATGTCGGGGAGAAGGTGTATTATCGACTATATAAAGTCTTTCAATATAGGAAAGATAGGTTTCGATATTATCAACGCAGGATATGGGCGGCGCATAAAGTGTTATTATTCCACAAATTGTGCGATTATTCAATCTATTGGCTCCAGGCAAGAGTTTTTGTTATAGTATCAGGTACCCCCCCGACTCAGTCGTAAATACAGCGCGTACCGCAATCTAATAAACTATGGCGATTTACAAGATAAACTACGCCACACCCGGTTCAAGCATTTTACCTGCAAACTGAATATCATAGAGATGTTTGTACAATCCACCGAGTTCCAGCAGCTCGGTGTGGTTACCGGACTCTACAGCCCTGCCACGCTCCATAACAATGATTCGGTCAGCATTCCTGATGGTTGAAAGACGATGAGCGACAACCAGTGCCGTGCGGTTTTCCAAAGCATGATCTATTGCCTGCTGTACAACTTTTTCGGATTCATTGTCAAGTGCACTTGTCGCCTCATCGAAAACCAGCAGTTCGGGATTCTTCACCATGGCACGTGCAATAGCCAGTCGCTGACGCTGACCGCCGGAAAGCTGTACCCCCCTGTCCCCGATCAGTGTCTGATACTGCTCCGGTTTCTCTTCAATGAACTGATGGGCATTAGCCATTTTAGCAGCCAGAATAACCCTTTCAGTGGTGATATGTTCATTGGTGCCATAGGCAATATTTTCCTGAATGGTATCATTGAAGAGAATCACCTCCTGGCTTACAACTCCGATCATACGGCGCAACTGCTTGAAGTCATACTCACGAATATCAACACCGTCAATAGTAATCCTTCCTGAATCAACATCATAGAACCTCAGCAAAAGATCAACCGTCGTTGACTTTCCGGAACCTGACTGACCAACAAGCGCGACCATCTCCCCTTTTTTCAGTTCAAATGAGACATGATCAAGCACATTGGGCGCATCGACCTCCTTGCTGTATTTAAAACAGACATCCTCAAATTTGATAGTATGCGCAAAACCTTCGATAGGTCGGGTTCCATTTTTGATATCAGGTACCGTATCAAGCAGATCAAACAACCGTTCGGCAGATACCATCCCGAGCTGCATCTGGGTATTGACATCCCCGAACATCTTTACAGGACCCATAGTTGAGTAGAGGGTAAAAGCAAAAAGAATCAGTTCGGATGATGACATCCTGCCATCAAAGACCTGCAATCCACCAAACCAGAGCACCAGCGCTATAGCAGCAACAAGCAACGTCTCATTCAGCGGACCGATAATATTCCGGTATCGGGCAATCCTGATGTCAAGATTCCTGAAATCACGGGTAAATGCCTGAAACCGCTCAAGCTCAACATTTTCGAACGCACTTGACTTGATAACCTTTATTCCGCTGAACTTTTCCTGCAATACAGAGTTCATATCCCCCATTCTGGAACGAAAACTGGTAGCCAGTCCTTTAACTTCCTTACCGATAATACGGATAACAAAAAATATCAGGATTGAAGTAAACGAAGCAAACAGTGTAAGCTTCCAGCTCAACACCAGAAGAACGCCAAGATAAACCAGTATGGAAAAGGGGTTCTGCAACAAATTGACAAATGTTGTACTGACCGTATTGTTGACAGACTGTACATCATTATAGACCAGGTTCATCAGATTTCCGACCCGGTTCTTGTTAAAATAGTCAAGATGCATCTCGATAATATTATGAAAAACATCATCCCGGAGTTTCTTTGCCGTCTTGGTCTGAATTCTGAAAATAAGCTGACCGTTCAGGTAGACAAACAAGTTTTTAACTGCAAAGGCTGCAATCAAAAACAGGCAGATATTGAGCAATGTCCGCTCTTTGGTCTCGGCATGAAACGCTGTTTCAAATGCCGTGGTCACCTGAGCCTTCAGCTTTTCTGTATCAAACCCCGAGACTAATGATGAAGAGGATTCCGTTGCAGTGCTCACCTTTTTTTCCTGCGAAGGGCCAGTTCCAGGGTTAAGCGGAGACTCAATACTCCTGTCGGCAGTAAAAACCGCATTCAGGAGGGGAAGCACCGAATAGATTGAAACCACTCCGAGCAGTGATGTCATGATACTGACAATAACGACAAGCGCAACCTTTCCCTTCGACGGCAGAAGGTAACGCAAAACTCTTATATACAAACTCATAACAAAATGATCTGTTCCTGCATAGCAAAAATTCCGAGTACAATCTACATTTTCAACCCCGCTTATACAAAAAAGGGTTGAATAGCGAAACCTGGGGGATATCTGGATTTATGGTTCCGATCGCTTCCAGCGATTATGCAGCCAAAACCACTCTTCAGGATAGTTATAAATATAGCGCTCAATCACCTTTGTATACCGGAGAGCAAGCTCTTCAGCATCCGCCCTGCTGCTTCCGAAATCACTCACATCAATCTCCTCTATATCGATAGTGTAACGATCCTCTCCGGTTCTGCGACACATGACAACAAAAATCGGAACACCTGCTTTAAGAGCAAGAAATGCCGGGCCAAGGAATACTGCTGTGCGCCGACCGAGAAATTCAGAAAAAAAAGAGCCACCAGGATCAGACTGATCACCAAGAATTGATAAAAAGCCCCCCTCACGAAGTGTGCGCAATCCTTTGCGAACCGCCTGCCAGTCGTAGACGATACTGTTCCCCTGCATGGTCCTCCAACTATTGATTTTTCGGTCAATAGCGTGATTTCTCAACTCCTTTACCACAATAGTCAACGGTGCCATAAGGAGACCGGCACAGAGAGCCATGAGCTCCCAGTTACCGAAATGAGCAGATACCAGCACACAACCTTTCTGCTGATCCCGTGTTTTTGAAAGCAGCAGACGAGCATCGAGGTCAAGAAGCCGGGAAGCATCTTCTGCTGTTTTAATCATGGGCAGACGGAGCACTTCTATGAAATTTTCAGCCTGGTTCCGGTAGACCTGCCGGGCAATCGCCGTGATCTCCCCGCTGTTTTTTTTCGGAAAAGTAAGGGTAAGATTCTCTTCGACAAGCGTACGCCTTATTTTAAGGGTACGATAGAGAAAATCACCAATCAAGTGGGCAATGACAGTCGATGCACTTCGGCTTAAACTCCGAACAATAACGCCGAGCATCATGATCAGGCTATAGAGCACTCCCTCGACAATGTTTCGTTGTATTTTTCCTTTAGGCATCATTGAATTCGCCACTATTTTACCATGCGGACAATCGAAGAGTATACGCTAAATTGAAAAAATATTGCCTCTTTATGGCTTATAAGCTGTAAAAACAATCCGGACATACTGATAATGATGGTTATGAATGAATCGGGTAAGGTACTGAACCATGACGAAGCTCTTCATAAGGTACAGGAATGGCAGGCTTCCGGAGAAACCGTTGTTTTTACCAACGGCTGTTTCGATATCCTTCATGCAGGGCACGTCGAGTATCTGACTGCTGCAAAAAAACTTGGCGCACGACTTCTGATCGGCCTGAACAGTGATGCTTCGGTGCGAAGACTGAAAGGCCCGAATCGACCGGTCTGCCATGAAAAGGACAGGGCTGCGGTTCTTGCCGCTCTGACGGCCGTCGATGCAGTTACGTTGTTTGAAGAAGATACCCCTGAAACGCTTATAACCCTCCTTTTACCTGATATTCTGCTCAAAGGCGCGGACTGGGCAGTTGAACATATAGCCGGAGCAAAGGCCGTGCTTGAAAATGGCGGCAAAGTCCTGACCGTCCCGCTCCTTGAGGGTCGATCAACAAGTACTATCATTGACAAAATTCTTCAGCTCTACACTAACTCATCACCCGGCAGTGGAAAAGATTAAACACTATACAATCAAACTGCTGACAGCTTTTACCGGGTTCATTCTTGTTCTGTCGCTTGTCGCTCTAACTGTTCTGAACAGCGGAGTGCTTGATCTGCTGGTCAAAAAACAGGCAGTTGCTCTTTTTAACGAAAATTTTGTCGGACGTCTGGAAGTGAAGGAGCTGCACCTGAAGTTCCCTAATAATGTCACACTGATCAACCTCCGCATATACGGACCCGGTGAAACCGTTCCGGCACTCGAAGCCCGCAAGGTTTCAGCAAAGGTAAACTTCCTCACCTTTATTCAGCCTGAAATCAAAAAACTCTATTTTCGACGACTTGATGCTGATTCACTGAATGCAAGAGTTATCGAACAGGACAATGGCAAACTCAATCTTGAACTGCTCTTTGCATTTCGCGATCCCAAAGTAAAACAAGCTCCCCTGGATCATTTTTTCAGCAAAAAACTGCATCTAAAAAACAGCACTCTCACCTATAGCGGGAAAAAAAGCAACCCGAACGCTCGCCAGATTACGGTGAACAATATCAATCTGGCTCTCTCATCATTCACCGTAAAAGATAAATTTCTGAAGGGAAAACTTGACACACTGCAACTCACTCTCCCCCGCCAAAATATCACACTGCACAATGCATCCGGAAGTTTTCTTCTTTCGGAAGTCCGATCAGAAATAATCGAACTTAAAGCCACGGCCAATAAAAGCAAAGCTGAATTCTCAGCCACTTTTGACAACTTTAATATATTCTCCTCCCTCTTTCAAAAACAGCTTTTACGCGCTGACTCTTTTGTAAATATTCAGGAATTCTCACTACACAGCAGTGATCTGAAACAGTTTTTCCCGACCCTTGTAATGCCCGAAGGTATCTACACACTGAAAGGCAATGCAAAATCGAAAAAAGATAACATTGAAATCCTTGATGCGCTCCTGACACACAGGAAAAGCAGAATTATGGTAAAAGGTGAACTGCTTAACCTGCAAAACAGAAATGCCCTTGCATACCAGCTTGAATGTGACAGCTCACGAGTTGAAGGCACCTATATCGAGTCGCTTCTGAACGAAATATCGCACAAAAATATCGCACATAAAACCGGTGACATTACGTTTTTCGGCAAGGCAAAAGGCACACTGAAAGCACTCAAGTCAGAACTGACTCTTCGTACCGCTCCCGGAGAACTCTCACTGAATGCAGAGACATCAAGAGATGGATCGGATCAATTTTCATCCAAAGGCACCGTTGTACTGAAAAACCTGAAACCTCAAAAACTGATTGACGCGGGCGGAGAAAAAAGCCTGATCAACGCATCCGGCAGCTTTGATGGAGTGGTGGCCAACAAAAAGATAAACCGCCTGAAGCTTGATATGAAGCTGGCTGACTCATACTGGCAGAATCAGCCACTCAAAGAGGGCAGTGTGCTGCTTGACTACGGCAGTGATATGATGAGTGCTACGGTGTTTCTCAAAAACAATATCACGTCGTTCACCCTTGATGGCGGAATTGACCTGAAAGATAAAACACCGCGCTACCAGGCATATGGCAAAACCTCAGCTCTCGATCTGTCGAAAATAGTCGGTTCAGAGCAGTATAAAACCGATCTGAACGGCACATTCAGCATGAACGGATCAGGTTTTGACCCGAAAGCTCTGAATGTTTTTGCGGTAATGAAGTTCGCCCCCTCCGCAATCAACAATATTCGCCTGAAAGAAAATTCAAAGGCATCTGTCGAGATTGTACAAAAACCCGGCACTTCCAGAACAACGATCAACAGTGATTTTTTTGACCTTCTTACCGAAGGTAATTTTTCATTTGATGAACTGATTGCTCTTTACAGACTGACAGAATCCGGAATTACGAGGGAGATCGCACTGCAGAATATCTGGCACTCATCCATGCCCGCCCCTGAAAGCAGTTCGGGTAACCTGACCAAACCTTTCACAGTCAACTACCTTGTAACGGTCAAGGATCTCTCACCGTTCAAGCAACTGTTCCCTCTGGAAGATCTCTCACTGAAGGGACGTGCCGAAGGTAGAGCTTTATACAGTAATGGAGCGTGTTCGATAGAGAGTGCAATAAGAGTTGAACGATTGCAGGCCAATAACAATCTGCTGATAGAAAAGCTCGCTATGGCGGCGGGGCTGGAGTGCACAGCAAGCGAGACGAAAAAAGCAACACTAAACGCGAAGGCCGCATCACTCACCTTTGCAGGCAAAAAAACAGGTGCGGCCATCTTGACCGCTCTCTACACTCCATCACTGCTTGATACCTCGCTCGACATCTCCATCCTTGAGCCTCAGCAGAACTTTTCAGCAAAATTATCAGCCGCAAAAAGCAGCAACAGTTATGACCTGACCGTCAACCACCTCTCCTTGAAAGATGCTGAAGGTACCTGGCAGGTATCTGAAAAATCACATGTCAGGCTCGGAAGAACAGCAGCAATCTTCAATCGCTTCAGTTTAATGAAAGGAGGCCAGCAGATTGTGCTTAATGGAGAGCTCAGCAACTCGCAGTCAGGCACACTTCAATGTATACTGAACAAAGTTCAACTCCGGGAGTTGAAACAGTTTGCGATCCATCCTTCACTTGATCTGCTTGAAGGAACCATCAATGCAACCCTGATGGTCAGCGGAACGCCCGGCGCAAAAACAACCACACTAAAACTGAGCGGAGAGGATATCCGATATGATAAAAACCGGATAGGAACCATACAGGGCACCGCCCGGCACCGTTCCGGCCAGCTTCAGTTTGAGATGCATAACAACTCACAGAGTCCAGGAAACAGTGCGAAACCGATAGTTGCAATGAACACATTCGAGGGAAGCGGAACCATCCCTCTGGAACTCAGCTACTACCCCCTGCAAATCAGGACTGCACCGCAACAACCGGTCAGAGTTTCATTCCGCTCGGATAATCTGTCCGCGCAGTTGCTGAAATACGCGCTCCCGATCATTGATGAGGCCGACGGTATAATCCCGACAACACTCAGAATTGAGGGAAGAACACCGACACCCGATATCTATCTGACAACCCGGCTGATTGATACAAAAATAAGAATTGAACCCACACAGGTTACCTATCTGCTTAATGGCGACATCTACATAACGCCAAAAGTAATCGAACTTCGGGATATCAAAATCCGTGATAATCTCAAAGGCACGGGCCTGATAAACGGCCTGGTAAAGCTCGATAAATTGAAACCAGGGGATCTTTCTCTCGGATGCCGGATTGAAAATCTTTTGCTGTTCAACAAAAAAGACAGAAAAGATGAAACCTCATTTGGAACCATTACCGGCTCTTCAAACAATCTTATGCTTCATGGGACTCTATCCTCCCCGCTGGCCGAGGGAGAGCTGCGTATCAACGCTGCTGATTTCTCTCTTTACCGTATCGGAGCAAATGAAAGCGCAAAATATCTTGGTGTCAGCAAGTTTATAGAATTTGTGCCCCGCTACCCATCAAAGAGCGCTTCTGATATTCAGGGAAACAAAACACCTGCCCAATCGGCCGAATTCAACTATTCACTGCTTGATATCCTCCAGATTAAAAACCTGCGGCTTACAAGTAATGTCCCGATCAAATGCAGTGTTGTCTTTGATCGACTCAGGGGCGAGCAGATTGAGACCTCAGTTAACAATCTCTCTCTGATCGTCAATAAAAACGATCAGCAATACCGGCTGTTCGGTTCGGTGAACGTCATAGGAGGCAAATACAAATTTTCAAACTCAAATTTTGACCTGCAGGATGGAGGAAAGGTAACATGGAACAACGCTGACATCCGGGGTGGCGTCATGGATAACCTGTACGGTATAAAATACGTCAGTGTTGTAAACCAGCAGACCGCTGAACGTGATAACGTAAAACTGCTCCTTGCCATCACCGGTTCACTCAACGCTCCACAGGTTGGGATGGGCTACTATCTGAACGAACAGTCTCAACCATTCTCCTCCCTCAACACAATCGGAGGTCAATCAAGCCAGATAGATCCCAACGCACAGCTTAATGTCATCTCCATGCTGTTCTCAAAACAGTGGTATATAAGACCGGGAAGCAGCACTCAGAACACCGGTTTGGCATCCAACGTCGGAATATCGACAGGAACCGGCATGATTTCATCCCAGATTTCAAGAGTCGTGCAGGATATTGCCGGAATAGAAAGCTTCAATGTCAATGTGGGCGTGGATAAAAATGGCGCACTGAGCGGTCTGGATCTTTACTTTGCGCTCAACATTCCTGGTACCGGAGGAAAAGTCCGGTTTATAGGCACGGGAAGCTCACCAAACATGAAACAATCGGTCATGGCCAATTATTATGGTACAGCCCAGAAAATCGAATACCGAGTAACACCTAAAATATATCTGGAAGCCTATCGTTCTTACGGACAGACAGGAAATGAGACTTCAAGCATCAATCTGCAAAAACCATCGGAAACATGGGGAGCAAGCATCTCATTCAGGGAACGGTTCAACTCGTGGGACCAGTTCTGGAAACGAATTATTCCTTCTTCCGGCAAAAAAAAATAAATCCTGCTGTTTTTGTAGATTGATGGAGAACCATTCTGAAATAAACCCATAGGAAATAATCTTTTGAGAGGCAAAAACATCATCATCGGGATCTGCGGAGGTATTGCCGCCTATAAAACGCCACAACTGGTAAGAGCGTTAAAAAAAGAGGGTGCAAATGTCAGGGTTGCCCTTACCGACGGTGGAGCCCGCTTTGTCAGTGAACTTGCTCTTGCAACCGTTTCCCAGGAGCCTGTTTACCGGAAAATATTTCCTCCGGCTGACACACCGGAAACAGATTATACTCACCATATCTCGCTTGGAGAGTGGGCTGACGCGCTGGTCATTGCTCCAGCCACTGCTAACACGCTTGCAAGACTTGCAGCAGGACTGTGCGACGATATGCTTACCGCCTGTTTTCTTACCCTTCGTCCTGGTAAACCGGTGCTGATTTTTCCGGCCATGGATGGCCAGATGTTTCTCTCTGCGTCAGTTCAGAGAAACATAGCTCTGCTTCAGGAACAGGGGTGTCTGGTATTCCGCCCTGAAAGCGGGGAGCTGGCCTCAGGACAATGCGGACTCGGCCGTATGGCTGAACCTGACACCATCAAATCCCGTCTTGAAGAGGCGCTTCAAAAGCCGACTGAACACTCCCCGCTTCAAGGTAAAACCATTGTTGTGACTGCCGGACCGACAAGAGAGAAGATTGATGGTGTCCGCTACATCTCCAACTACTCTTCAGGCAAAATGGGATTCGCAATCGCCCGTGCAGCAGTTGAACGCGGCGCGTTGGTCACCCTTATTACCGGACCGGTTAATCTCGAAACCCCGCCGGGAGTGGAGCGCATTAATGTTGAAAGTGCCACTGAAATGCTTGCCGCCGCCCGAAATTTTTTCCAGAGCTGCACACTCTTTATCGGAGCAGCGGCTGTGGCTGATTATCGGCCGGCTCTCCCTTTTGAGGGGAAAATGAAAAAAAATTCTTCTGAAATTGAACTCACACTTGTAAAAAATCCTGATATTCTTGCAGAGTTCAGTCTGCAAAAAAGCAGTAATCAACTTGCCATTGGATTTGCTCTCGAAATGCAGTCCGACCTTGTTAACGCACAAAAAAAACTTGAAGCCAAACAGCTTGACCTGATTGCTTTTAACTTTTTTGACCGCAAAACGGCCGGATTTGAAGTTGATACCAATATCCTCACCCTGATAGAAGAGAGCGGTGCGACAACCGAACTGCCTCAACTTCCCAAAGAGGAAGCAGCAAAAAGGTTGCTTGACGCAATAGAAGAGCTTTACGTGAATAAAGGAATCAATTGCTGAAAATAAACACTGACTGTATGCAAGAGGTATCGTTTGACGGTAAAGGGAGTACTCCCGTTTCTACCATAGAATCGCTTGCAATGCTTGGAGATATGGCCAAAGAGTGCTGCAAATGCGAGCTTGCAACAACCAGAAAGAGTGTGGTTGTGGGCGAAGGCAGCCCCCTTGCAGAAATTGTTGTTATCGGCGAAGCCCCCGGGGCGGAAGAGGATGCTTCTGGACGACCTTTTGTAGGAAGATCGGGCCAGTTGCTCACAAAAATGCTACAGGCAGTTCATATTGAACGTGAAGATGTCTATATATGCAACATTCTGAAATGCAGGCCTCCGGGAAACCGCAACCCGCTCGCAGATGAGATAAAACTCTGTATTCCCTGGCTTCTGCAACAATTGCAGATTATAAATCCAAAAATCATTCTGATTCTTGGAAAGGTGGCAGCAAATACCATTCTTGAAAATACCCTCGCAATGGGGACGATGCGGGGAAAGCTGATCCGATGGAAAGCATTTGACTGTTTTGTAACCTATCACCCGGCTGCACTGCTGCGTAACCCTAACTGGAAAAGGGCCTGCTGGGAGGATCTGCAGATGATGGAGCAACACTACAATAACTTGAGCGAAAAAGAAACGCTTCACGACAAGGACATGGCATGATGATCAAGAAAGCAGCGGTTTCCATAGATTTTGACAAGGATATCGATTTCAGTCAGGAGAGCCGCGTTCCTCCCTATTCAACCGAGATTGAGCAGGAGGTTCTTGCCTGTATTCTTCTTGAAGATGACCCGATTGAACAGGTCATTCAGATATTCGGTGATAATGGTGAGGATGTCTTTTATGAAAAACGCCACCAGATCATCTTCAAGGCGATGATGCAGCTCTACCATAAACGGCAGGCAATTGATATTATCACCGTCAGTGAAGAGTTGCTGAAAATGAACGAACTGGAGCCTGTCGGAGGGCGGCACTATCTGGCAGAACTCTCCGGCAAAGTTATCAGTGCTGCCAATATCGAGTACTATGCCCGCCTTGCAAAGGAGAAGTACCTCTACCGGAGGATGATCTCCATATCGGCAAGGATTTCCGGTGCAGCCTACAGCTCATCAATGGATATTTTCGATCTGGTAGAGCATGCATCACAGCAGTTTTTCAATATCTCCCAGGCCGGCATCAAAAAGAAAGCCTCACTGATAAAAGAGCTGGTCAAAAACGGTATACGGATGCTTGAAACCCTCAGGGCTTCACAATCATCCGTAACAGGTGTCGCCTCCGGATTCTCCGAACTCGATCAGATGACGGCCGGATTTCAGGGATCCGACATGATTATCATTGCAGCAAGACCGTCAGCCGGTAAAACAGCTTTTGCTCTCGCCCTTGCCCGAAATGCGGCTGTTGATTTCGATACTCCGGTACTTTTTTTCAGCCTTGAGATGGCTGAGGTACAGCTTGCCGTAAGGCTCATGTGCGCCGAAGCCTATGTTGAGTCACAGCTTGTCAGAACCGGACGGATAACGCCGGAAATGATGGGCAGGATCATCAACAGCATGGACAAACTCAATGAAGCTAAACTCTTTATTGATGACACACCGGGTATTTCGATTATGGAGCTTGCCGCCAAAACCCGCCGCATGAAGCAGGAGCACAATATCGGCATGCTTGTTGTCGATTACCTTCAGTTGGTAACGCCGGTCAGGGATGGCAAAACAAATCGGGAACAGGAGATCGCCCAGATTTCACGATCACTCAAAGCACTGGCAAAGGAGCTGAACATTCCCGTCATTGCGCTTGCCCAGCTTAACCGATCGGTTGAACAGCGCTCGGGTGACCGTCGGCCCCAGCTAAGCGATCTCAGAGAGTCCGGCTCTATCGAACAGGATGCTGACGTTGTCATGTTCCTCTCACGACCTGAAATGTATGGCAAAACGACATTCGAGGATGGCTCATCAACCAAGGATGTTGTTGAAATTGTTATCGGAAAACAGAGAAACGGCCCAATTGGCGATATACGGCTGCTCTTCCTGAAAAACTACGGTCGGTTTCAGTCTACGGCAAATACCTATATATCCGGCGGCGATACATCAGACTCCTCTCATGAGCAGGAACGTTATATTCCCTCGTCTCCGGAATCCGGAAAATCAAGTGCAGCAGCATACATAACTCATGATGAAGCACCTTTTTAACCCGCTCATATGACAAACAGCAATCAGCCCCTGGGCTCCGAACAAAAAGATGCAGCAACGGAACCAGCAATCAATAACTGCGACACAGCAGGGCAGGAAAAGGAGATATCCTATACAGGGATCGGCGCATCCAAAGGGATAGCAATAGGAGCCTGCTACAGTTTTGTCAAGGAGACCGATGATCATGAAATCCAGGATCTTAAACATGGGGATATCAATGACGAGATTGAGCGGTTTCTGGCTGCACTGAACCGTTCCGAAAAAGAGCTGAAGAAAATCGAGCGGGTAACAACAAGAAAACTGGGGAAAGGATACTCCAATCTTTTTCAGGCCCAGATCATGATCCTGCACGATCCGGTCCTTATTGATACCATCTCGTCGCGCATTCTCTCCGAGAGAAAACCTGCACATATGGTTATAGAGGAGGAGTTCAACCTCTATCTCGAAAAGTTTAAAAATTCTGAAGAGGCAATATTCCGTGAACGGGCCGATGACCTCCTTGACATAAAGGACCGGATCATCAGAAATCTGAATGTCCGGAAACTGCACTCATGGATTCCTGAAGGAGTCATTGTCGCATCCTATCACCTCTCTCCTGCGGATGTCATCCTGCTCAGCCGAAGCAATGTCAAGGGATTTATAACCGATTCAGGTGGAACAACCTCTCACATCTCCCTGATATGCAAGTCGCTCAACATTCCGATGGTCGTAGGGCTCGGAAACCTCTCACACAAGGTATCAACCGGCATGACGGTGATTATGGACGGAACAACAGGAGTCGTGATCACCAATCCGGAACAGGAGAGTATTGACCGGTATACAAGAAAAAAAGAGGATGAAAAAGAGCATGAAGAGAGTGCTTCACTGACGGCTACGCTGCCGGCAACAACCGGATGCGGGGTCAGAATAACCTTTTTCACTAATATTGATTTCAAAGAGGAACTCCAAAACATGACGGCTTCTGGCGCGGAAGGTGTAGGCCTTTTCAGAAGCGAGAACCTCTTTACTGATGGCACAAAAGTTCCAAAGGAGACCGAACAGTACTCCTATTATCGTGATATGGCGGAAGCAATTGCGCCAATGCCTCTCGACATTCGTCTCTTTGATATCGGTGGTGACAAGCTGATCTACTCCCCGGTCAGGGAACCGAATCCCAACCTCGGATGGCGTGGAATAAGAATCCTGATTGATATGCCTGAAATACTCGATGACCAGATTCGGGCTGCTATCAAGGCAAATGTGCACGGTAACATTGATATCCTGATCCCTATGGTCATCTCTCTTGAAGAGATTCACCATGTCCGCAAAGTGATCGACCGCCACGTCGAAGAGCTATCCAGGGAGACAGGACAGCAGATTGACAGGCCGGGAATAGGTGCTATGATAGAGGTTCCGGCAGCCGTAGAGATCATTGATGAAATCACCAGATGTGTGGATTTCATCAGCATAGGGACCAATGACCTGACGCAATACACACTCGCCGTGGACAGAAACAATGTTGTGGTGCAGAACCTCTTTGAAAAATTCCATCCTGCAATTATCCGCCAACTGCACAGGATTATTGCTGCTGCGAGGAAAAACCACTGCAGGGCAATGATATGCGGTGACATGGGTTCAGATCCGTTAGCTTTGCCATTCCTGATTGGATGCGGCCTGAGAAGATTCAGTGTCGTTCTTTCGGATATCCCGAACCTCAAATCACTGGTATCACACTTCTCTGTTGCTGAAGCTGAAGCACTTGCAGAGGAGTGCCTGACGCTCGACAACCCTCATGCGATCAAAGCCTGCCTGGAAGGTTTCCAGGCAACTCACTGATCACAAGGGAAACTATTTTTCAGGGTCGCAAATCCTCAACTTTTGCGCTTTTGCGAACGGCAGCAAAATATTCAGCAAAGAGCTGTTCCTGTTTTGCCCGGAGCAACTGGGGGGTAACACTGACTTTTTCTGCTTCAAGATTCAGCCCCTCTGGAAGCGTTCTCTTCGTAAGCACAACCAGTGCATAGCCATCAGTAGTTTTCACTGGAGCTGAAAGTTTTCCGATCGCCATTCCTGACATGGCTTCAACAAGAGGCCTGTCAACTCCGTAACCCGGAATAAGTCCGTCACTCCACTGGATATTCTCAGCAGAGACTACACTCAATCCCGGATTTGCAGCGGCTATCTTTTCAATCGACATTCCGGCACCCTTTGCCATTGCTGCAAGTTTTTTCTCAAGTGCAACTCCCTTCTTCTCCCTTACAAGTTCTGAGGTGATCCGGGTTTTCATCTCCTGATCCAGCAGACGGTACCCGGTATCATTCTTTTCAGTAAGACGCATGACATAAAAACCTTTCTCTGTTTCAAGAAGATCTGAAATATCACCTTCTGATGCCTTGAAGGCAAACGATGTCACTTTATCACTGTAGCCAATCTGAGCAACCGGCATATGTTTACCAAACTCTCCGGTCTTCTCAATGCGCAATTTGGCAGCAGATGAAGTCTGGTTGAAACCCTTCGATGCCGCACTGGTCTGAAAAGCAACCGCCTGACGCCTTACACTTTCTACCGTCTCGGTAGAGGGACGGATGGTGCGGACTATCTCCGAACAGACTACTGCACTCTGGTCAAAACCGGTCACCTTGATAATATGCAGACCAAACTGCGTCTGGACCGGACCGATAACGGCACCGGGACGGGCATTGAAAACCGCATTTGCAAATTCAGGCACCATACGCTCCCTGGTGAACCACCCTATATCACCGCCACTCTGGGCACTGCCGGGGTCAGCAGAATATTTGCGGGCAAGATCTTCAAACGGGACTCCCGCCTGAAGCTGTTGAGCAATCAGCATTGAAAGCTCCCTGACTTTCTGCACATCAGCCCTGCTTGCAGGATTAAACCGCAGAAGAATATGGGATGCCCTGGCAACCGGCTGCGAAGAGGCGGAAACCTGCTTGACCTTGATCATTCGGTACTCACCCCGATCAGCTATGGGACCAACAATCGCTCCCGGCCTGAGATTAGCAGGATTGAAGAGGGCTGCTCCGGCTGCAGGAGAAAAATCACTGCGTGTGTAGGTAACATTGATCCCTGTAGGGCGATCACTCTGTACCTTCACAAAATCACTGTCATTAACCGTTGGTGCAGAAAACTCTGCCCTGATCGATTCAAGCTCGGTACGGACCGCAAGACTGTCTTTTGCTGAAGGAGTAAGCGGAAAAAAGACAAAATCAGCTTTTCGTGAAGGCTGCTGCCTGAAAAGCTCTTTATGATCGTCATAATACTTTTTGATCTCCTCTTCCTTTACCGGATAGCTGCGGTCAGAACCGGCAAAGCTGAATTGAACCGGTATAAAAGATGCCGAAAACCTTGAGAACTGGCGTTTTATAATATCATCAACCTCTCTGCCGGTTACATGATCAAGAGTTTGAAGTGCCCTGATCAGCTTGTTGACCTTCAGTTCCTGGCGAACAATCTTTTCGATCTGCAGCCATAACTCCTTGTTGCGGGGATCACGACGTGCAGTGTCGAGTTTTCTGCGATCAAGAGCTCCGGTAGCCGGATCACTGAAATTCTGCCGGATCACCTGAGGCGGATTGGGACTGCCCAAAGCTTCAACAACCTCCTGATCCTGCAGGGAAATGGAGAACTTTTCAAACTGCTCTTCGAGAAGAGTCTGGTCCACAATGGTATTCCAGGCCTGCTCTCGAAGCGCAAGTTCTGCATCCGGAGTCATTTCACCGCCGGCATTGGTTCTGCGGTAATTGGCTGTTAAATTTTTATATATCTCATCATACTCTGCCATGGAAACCGTCTTTCCATTAATTTTACCCGCCTGATTCGCCTTGCCGGCAAATCCGGTAAAATTCATTCCCCACTCAAACACAATCAACCCGAGAAATGCTGCAAGGAGCGTGTAGAGTATAATATGAGTCTTATCCCGCAAATTGGACATGAGAGCCATAGATCATCCCTTCAATTATGATGTTGTTAAATTAATCTGTATTCCCTTTCCCGATATCGTTCCAGCCCGCACTGCCAATCAACGGCACAAACACAAACTGCTGAAACTCCTCTTTTCTGAACTCCTCTCCAACTCTCTGAACAACCGTCATCTGCTGCGAACGCCGATCTCCAACGGGTATAATCATGCAACCGTTTTCCGCAAGCTGCTCCTTCAATGGCGATGGTTCTTCCGGTGCTCCCGCTGTTACTATGATAGCATCAAAAGGAGCCTCCTCCTTCCAGCCAAGAGTACCATCTCCATAACGACAGGCTACAGAGAGACCAAGCCTTGCAAAAAGCCTTTCAGCACGCTGAAAAAGCTCAAAAATCCGTTCAACAGTAAAAACCGAATAACCAAGGGCCTCAAGAATAGCCGCCTGATATCCTGTTCCTGTACCAATTTCAAGTACCCTTCCCGATGGAGCGCGCTCAACAAGCAAGGTTGTCATATAAGCCACCGTAAAAGGCTGCGAAATGGTCTGAGCGAACCCGATGGGATAAGCCCCATCATCATAGGCCAGTGCAATAGCATCCTCAGGAAAAAATCGGTGCCGCTCAACCTTTAAAAAAGCATCCAGCACCTTTCTGTTAGAGATACCGTTGCATCTCAGCGCGTCCACCATCTCCCTGCGCCTCTGCTCCATACATTTTTCCGACTCTTTCATCGAAAAAAAACATTGAACGGTTAGCCACTAAAACCTTCAGAAAGCCCTACCTTTCGGTCATCACTGTCACTGCGACAATTGACAATAAGCCCCAAGCTGTAACGAACCGCAGCTAATATTGCATCAAAAACAACAAAAAACAATGACTGTCAAACAGTTTACCATTTTCGGCAATAAATACCGCATTGGCTCCTATATCCTTCTGATAGAGTTGTCAAGTGCCCTTCAACTTGCATTCGGACGGTTTCAGGATGGCAGAGTAATCCCCATTCCAGAGGGAGAGTACCTCTATATCGGCTCAGCATTGGGAAAAGAGGAGAGAGCTGGAAACCCGCTTGCCCGGCGTCTGACTCGCCATGCATCAAGAAGCGAAGGGAAAAAACCACACAACATCCTTCCGCAAATGCAAAAACTCTTCGCCTCCGGCGAGATTGCCGGCAAAAAAGGCAGTGCCCCTTCTGCAAAAAAACTCCGGTGGCATATTGATTATCTCCTTGACAGGCCTGAAGCCGAAATTACCCATGTCGTCATCATTCAAAGTCCGCTGAAACTTGAGCACAAACTCTCGGAACTTCTTGAAGCCAGTAATGACACCTCAATTCTTGCACCGCGCCTTGGTGCAAGAGATACCAAAAAAAGCACACATCTTCTCCAGGTTACCGATAAGAACAGGATTCTTGATCTTCTGAAACAAGAAATCCCGGAATTGATCACGCTCTGAAACGCATTTAATTGTGCCCCTAATCGTTTCGGCCAAGCAGTGCCCCTACAAACTCCGCCCGATCAAACAACTGGAGATCGTCTATTTTTTCACCGACTCCAATATATTTGACAGGAAGATTAAGCTCGCGTGAAATGGAAAGCACGATACCTCCCTTTGAAGTTCCATCGAGTTTGGTAACAACAAGTCCTGTCACCTTGACAAACTTTGTAAACTCTCTGGCCTGCTGTACCGCATTCTGACCGGTTGTGCCGTCCAGCACCAGCAGCACTTCATGAGGCGCTTCAGGAATTTTCTTTTTTGCCACCCTCATGATCTTGGCAAGCTCCTCCATGAGGTGACTTTTGTTGTGCAAACGCCCCGCAGTATCAACCAATACAACATCGGCATTTCGTGCAACCGCAGCACTGACAGCATCATAGACCACCGAGGCAGGATCTGAACCATGCCCCTGACCGATCATTGGAACGCCTGCCCTGTCTGCCCATATCTGAAGCTGTTCATACGCTGCTGCGCGGAAGGTATCGGCTGCCGCTATAATGACTTTTTTACCAGCTTTATCATAATTATGGGCCAGTTTGGCAACACTGGTAGTCTTGCCGGCACCATTCACCCCGACAATTAATATTACATAGGGTTTTGCCGGAAGTGTGGCATCAAAATCAACAGGGTGATCAACTCCGCTCTCCTGAAGCATATGCTGAATCTCTTCCATCAGCATGTTGTTAAGCTCAGCTTCCGAACGGTAGGTCTCCTGTTTGGCTCGCTCCGTAATAGCATCAACAATATCAAGTGTCGTTTCCACGCCTACATCGGCAGCAACAAGAATGGTTTCAAGCTCTTCGAGAAACTCTTCATCTATCTCCGTTTTCCCCTGTGTGATAACAGAGAGCTTCTCACGAAGGGTATCGCGGGTTTTTCCGAGCCCTTCTGTCAATCTTGATAATTTGAACTTGTCAAAAAAACCCATAAAAAGAAGATATTGTCTCTGTTATTAAAAGAGTAGGGAACCGGCCGGGCTGTTGACTTAAAAAAGCGATCCCCGAAATGGTTCAGAGTGAACTTCAATTTACGCAAAAATATGCCATATAAAGCCATATCCGGGATCGGTGAATTCGGTCTTATCGACAAAATCGCAGCGCTTGCAGAGCCAACGCTTCAAGCGGTCCCGGAACTGCTGAAAGGGATGGGTGATGACTGCGCAATCTATCAACCCTCCGGAAAGCTCCGGCAGGTAGCCACAACAGATCTACTTTGTGAGCAGGTGCATTTCGATCTGCTGACAACTCCACTGAACCATCTTGGAAGCAAAGCCATAAGCGTCAATGTCTCCGATATCTGCGCCATGAATGCCTTTCCCCGCTATGCACTTGTCTCCATTGCCATTCCGCCCTCTTTTTCAACAGAGATGGTTGAGGCGATCTACAGTGGAGTGAGCCATGCGGCAAAAGAGTACGGCCTTGCCATAGCCGGCGGCGACACCTCGGCATCCCGCTCGGGGTTGATTATCTCCGTCACCATGATCGGAGAGGTTGAAGAGGAGATGCTCACCGAAAGAAGCGGCGCCAAACCCGGAGAACTGATCTGCGTTACCGGTTCACTTGGTGGAGCGGCAGCCGGGCTCAAACTGCTCATGCGCGAAAAAGCGATCATGCTGGAACATTTTGAAAACAATGAGCCCTATAACAAAAACGTTATGGCCGACCTGCATGAATATAGCGAAGCCATACAGTCCCAGTTGCTCCCCCTTGCACGACTTGATATCGTCCGACTCCTCCACTCGAGAAATATCCGTCCAACGTCGATGATCGATATATCCGACGGGCTCTCTTCAGAGCTGCACCATATCTGCCACCACTCAAAAACAGGTGCGCTGATTCATGAAAGCCGTGTTCCCATAAGTGCATCAACTCGCAGGATTGCCGATGAACTGCAGGACGATGCTATTACCTGGGCGCTGACAGGAGGTGAAGAGTATCAACTGCTCTTTACCATCCCGAAAGAGGAGTATGAGCTTATTGATGACTTGAAGGAGATATCCGTTATCGGTGAAATGACCGATCCTGATTCAGGAGTGTACCTTTCTGATATTTACGGAATGCGGATTGATCTCTCCTCGATCAGGGGATTTGATCATTTCGGAGGCTGAGCCGCTCGGTTCTGCTAAAAAATGAAGCGAGAAGGGGGGGATTTATTTTTTTGGGAAACCCTGTGAAGATAGTAAATTACCCGCCTGTCTGGTACCCTTGTACCGAGCAGGCCGAAGTGGCGGAACTGGTAGACGCCCGGGACTTAAAATCCCGTGTTCAGCAATGGACGTGCGGGTTCGATTCCCGCCTTCGGCACTATCAAGGCTCTCCGGCTGTCGTGTAACTCATTAC
>JAAXXL010000050.1 GCA_013334485.1 Chlorobiaceae bacterium
CGAACAATCCTCATTGTCATTCTGAACAGTCCCCACTGTCATCCCGAACTGAAAGGAGGGATCTGATTTTCGAGAGAGGAGATCTCTCACGTTGTTCGAGATGACACAGCCGAGTGGGTTTTGAATTTTGGATTGTTTTTTTCGGTGTCATCCTGAACAATCCCCACTGTCATCCCGAACTGAAAGGAGGGATCTGATTTTCGAGAGAGGAGATCTCTCTCGTTGTTCGAGATGACACAACGAAGAAGAGATTTCCTGGATATTTCTCTTCGTCCTTGCTGTCGTTGCTGTCCCTTTGGTCCTTTGCTTTTACCGTTAAAATATTTTGATCAGTTCTCATTATGAATGGACGTTCGCAGATGAATATTGTTATAGTCGGTCATGTTGATCACGGCAAGAGTACCGTGATTGGCCGGCTACTTGCCGATACGGGATCACTGCCACAGGGCAAGCTTGAATCGGTCAAGGAGAGCTGCCGCAAAAACTCGAAGCCTTTCGAGTACGCCTTTCTGCTTGATGCGCTCAAGGATGAGCAGGCTCAGGGCATTACCATCGATATGGCCCGCTGCTTTTTCAATACTGAAAAGCGTGACTATATCATTATTGACGCTCCCGGTCATATCGAGTTTCTGAAAAACATGATTACCGGCGCATCCAGAGCCGAAGCTGCTCTGCTGGTTATTGATGCCCATGAAGGGATACAGGAGAACTCCAAACGGCACGGCCATATGGTCTCCATGCTTGGCGTGAAGCATGTGACGGTGCTGGTCAACAAGATGGATCTTGCAGGATACAGCGAGGAGGTTTTTGAGCAGCTTAAAAAGGAGTACACGGCTTTTCTCGCCCAGATCAATGTTACTCCGGTCAGCTTTATTCCGGTCAGTGCCCGTGAGGGTGACAATATTGCTTCACACTCCGACCTCATGGAGTGGTACAAGGGGGCAACGGTGCTTGAGCAGCTCGACCGCTTTGTCAGCAGCAAGGAGCTTCAGGAGCTGCCGTTCCGCTTTCCCGTGCAGGATATCTACAAGTTTACCCGCAGCGATGACGACCGGCGAATTGTTGCCGGAAGTGTGGCTGCAGGATCGGTGCAGGTGGGTGATGAGGTGCTCTTTCTCCCTTCAGGTAAACAGTCGGTCATCCAGTCGGTTGAGTCATTCAATACCCCGCCGAAACAGAGGGCATCAGCCGGAGAGGCTGCCGGATTTACCCTTACAACACAGATCTATATCCGTCCAGGAGAGCTTATGGTCAAGCCATCCGAGCCGCAGCCTGAGGTAGGCAGTCGCTTCAGGGTAAACATTTTCTGGGTCGGAAGGGCTCCTATGATTCGCCAGAAAGAGTACAAGCTCAAGCTTGGTTCCGCTCGCGCTTCGGTTAAACTGGCTGAGATCAGCAATACGCTTGACGCTTCGGATCTGAGTTACAGCAAGAGCAAGCAGCAGCTTGATTGCCGTGATGTCGGCGAGTGCATACTTGAAACGGCCCGTCCCATAGCCTTTGATCCTGCCTCTGCCAGCGAAACAACCGGCAGGTTTGTGATTGTTGATAATTATGAAATTTGTGGTGGCGGTATTGTGCTCGAAAATCTTTCGGCAGGCGAAACCCTGCTTCAGCAGCATATCCGTGATCGTGAAAACAACTGGGAGCCGGGGCTGGTGCATTTTGAAGAGCGGGCTTCGGCAAACCGTCACAAGGCGAAGTTTATTGTCTTTACCGGTGCGCCGGGTACAGGGAAACGTGCCATAGCCAAAGCTCTTGAACGTGGTCTTTTTGAAAACCGCCTTAACGCTTACTATCTTGGTGTGGCAAACATTGATCGCGGTCTTGATGCCGATCTTGGAACTCATGCCGACAGTGCCGGTGAGCGGCTCCGCCGGATCGGTGAGCTTGCCCGAATCCTTACCGATGCGGGACTGATCTTTATCACCACCATTGACGATGCTGACGATTATGATATCGAAACACTCAAGCAGTTGAACGAACCCAACGATATTCTTGTCATCAATACGGGGGAGAACGGTTTTTCCCGTTACCAGCCTGATTTTCTTCTTCCCTCAGGGGTGAATGTCACGGAAGCCGTTGCTCAGGTGGTTGATATTCTGAAAACAAGGGAGATTATTATTGATTATCAAATATGATTTATCTGCCGATAACCCTTAAAGTCGATCAACAACAGGTGCTTGTTCTGGGCGGAGGAAAAGCTGCCCTTGAAAAAGTTCAGATGTTCAACCGGTTGGGATTTACGGTTACGGTTATCGGTGAAGAGCTTGATGAAGCAACTCTTCAGAGTACAGCGACCTGCCACCTCCGCCCCTTCCGGAGTGACGACCTTGAGGGTGTTCTTCTCGTTTACGCCTGCAACCCTGACCGGGAGATGAACCGTCTTGTAAAAGCGGAGGCCAACGCTCGCGGCATTCTGGTCAATACCCCTGATGACCCTGAACTTTGCGATTTTATTACCCCGGCACTCTTTATTGACGCTCCCATGACGGTTGCCGTCTCGTCGGGAGGTACCGATGTCCGCAAAGCCGTAGCGTGGCGCAACAGGATACAAACATACTTCAGCAATCATGACCCCATATACTGAGACTCTCCGTACTGTTTTTGAGCATCTTCAACACTCTCCGGCTGAACCATCCTGTTTTGTGATTCATCCTTTTCGATGGCTGCCGGTTGAGGCTGACCCTTTTTTGCCACTTTTTGGCGGGCGCGGGGATGCGCTCTTTATACCTGCTCCGGCACTCCCTGACGATATGCCGGAAGATTTGGAGATAGCCGCACTGCTCTCCATGCAGGGTTGCGCTGAGCATAACTCCTCTCATCCGCTCCACGCCATGAGCGTTCTTGTGGTACGAAAGGAGCGTGCCGATCTCAAGGTACTCTTTGCCCCGCTCGACATTCGCCGTGGCTACGGCAAGGTCTACCTGACCGGTGCCGGTGCCGGAAGCCGTGACCTTCTTACACTGAAGGCCGACAGGCTTCTTCGTTCTGCCGGGGTGATCTTCTATGATGATCTTATCGATACTGGCCTGCTTGATGCCTACACGGCGGAAAAGATATACGTCGGCAAGCGAAAGGGGCTCCATCATGCCGATCAGGATGCCATCAACCGTCAACTGTACCTTGCCGCATTACATCAACAGATTGTGGTGCGACTGAAGGGGGGCGACCCGCTTGTTTTCGGAAGGGGAGGCGAAGAGCTGGGCTATCTTCGCGAGCGACAGATTGATGTTGAGGTTGTTCCCGGTGTCTCTGCCATGTTGAGTGCGGCGGCATCGGCAGCCATTCCGCTTACCCAGCGTGGGGTCAGCGGCGGGGTGACACTTCAGAGCGCCCATAATGTTCTCGGCGGAGGTACTCCGCGAACGCTTGTCTACTTTATGTGTGCCAGCCGGTTGGAGGAGTTGCATGCGACACTGCTGCATGAGGGCATAGATGAGAGTATGCCGGTTGCTCTGGTCTTCAAGGCGGGCTTTTTTGATGAGTCGGTAACTCTCACGACGGTTGGTTCCATAGGTAACGCTGAGCTGGCCTCTCCACTGCTTGCCATAATAGGTCGTACCGCTGCTCTTTACAGAAAGCGTACAAAAATTCTTCATACGGGTACGGATCCCTCTGGCTCGCTGATTCCCGGCAAAATTGTGGCACTCGCCGAGATGACAGGCGGAGGGCGAACTCTGGATGTTTCAGATCTTCAGTCGTTTTCGGGTGTTGTGTTCAGCGATGCGGCAACGATTGAGTCACTGCTTGCACTGTTTGGCTCCTTTCCCGAGCATCTCGTGCTTTATGCAGAGGGTTCCGAAACTGCCGAAGCGCTTCGGAGGAAGGGTTTCGGCAGCAGGGTTATGGAGGTATGAACGACGGAAGGTAGCGATCAGATTGCGTAATCGTCGGTGAAGACCTTGACCTTGTTGAAGGTGACAAAGACGGTGTCGCCCTTTTTGATTTGAAGGTTCAGATAGAGCTCCCTCGGGATTTCCGCATCAATCGGCTGTTCAAACCCTTCGCAGTCAATGTTCAGGCCGATCTGGCCTCCAAGCAGTCGGATTTCGCGGACGGTGCCCGCCAGATCGTTTCCTTCACTTTTGATTTTACTGATCCCTATCTCATGAGGGCGTACAAAGGTCTGGCTTGTTGTTCCGGCAGTGCTTTTCAGCTCGTCGGGAGCATCAACGGTGTGCCCGCCAAGCGTTACCATCCCTTCGTGCACCCTGCCGTGGAAGACGTTGACGTTACCAAGGAAGTTGTAGACAAAGGCGTTTGCCGGATGATCGTAGACCTCCTGCGGCGTGCCGAGTTGTTCAATATTCCCCTTGTTGATCACCACAATTCTGTCGGCCAGTTCAAGCGCCTCCTCCTGGTCGTGGGTGACAAAGATACTGGTTACATGAATCTCGTCATGCAGCTTTCTGAGCCAGCGTCGCAGCTCCTGGCGCACTTTCGCGTCAAGGGCGGAAAAGGGCTCATCAAGCAGAAGCACTCTTGGATTGACCGCAAGCGCTCTTGCAAGAGCGACACGCTGGCGCTGTCCACCCGAGAGCTGTGAGGGGTAGCGCTTGAGCGCCCAATCCATCTGTACCAGCTTCAGGAGATGCTCAACCCGATCCTTGATTTCGCTCTTCGAAGGGCGCTTTGAGCGCGGAAGCACCTTGAGGCCGAAGGCAACATTCTCATAAACATTGAGGCGACGGAAAAGGGCATAGTGCTGAAAGACAAATCCGACATTTTTCTCCCGTGGCGGAAGGTTGGTGGTGTCTTTGCCTTCAAGAATGATTTTCCCTGAATCGGCGGTTTCCAGGCCGGCAATAATGCGCAGCAGGGTTGTTTTTCCGCATCCTGAAGGCCCGAGAAGCGCAATAAGCTCTCCCGAAGCAATATTGAGGCTGATGTTGTCGAGTGCCGTGTAACCGGTGAATTTCTTCGTAATGTTCTGAAGTTCGATACCCATTGTCGGATCTTAATGTTGTGAACTGTTTTTTTGAAACCTGTTTTCCATCACAGCCTTGACGATGACCGTGGTCAGGGCAAGAAAGACAAGCAGTGAGGCTACGGCAAATGAAGCCGTAAAGTTGTATTCGCTGTAGAGGATTTCCACATGGAGGGGAATCGTGTTGGTCTGGCCCCGGATGTGGCCTGAGACGACCGATACCGCACCGAACTCACCGATTGCACGTGCGCTGCAGAGAATCATGCCGTAGAGCAGTCCCCAGCGGATGTTCGGCAGGGTGATTTTACCGAAAATCTGCCACCCTCTCGCTCCGAGTGTCAGGGCAGCCTCCTCCTCATCACGTCCCTGGGCCTCCATCAGGGGAATCAGCTCCCGAGCCACAAAGGGAAAGGTGACAAAGAGGGTTGCGATGACAATACCGGGTGTGGAAAAGATGATTTTGATCCCCTGCTCTCCAAGCCACGAGCCGAAAGGGGTTCGGCTGCCGAGAAGCAGCACAAAGATAAGACCGGCGATGACCGGAGATACGGCAAAGGGCAGGTCAAGCAGCGTCTTGAGTGCCGCTTTGCCGGGGAAGCTGAATTTAGTGATTGCCCATGCCGCCGACACCCCGAAAAAGGCGTTCAGGGGCACAACAATAGCCACGGTTGTCAGTGTCAGCTTGACAGCTTCAATAGTGTAGGGCTCTTTTATCGCTTCAAGATAGAACTCCCATCCTTTCTGGAATGCCTGTGAGAAGACGAGGCCGAGGGGCAGAAAAACAAATCCGATAAAAAAAAGCAGGGTAAGGCCGATGAGTAATATCTGCACCGGTACCGGGTCGGATATCTTTTTTCGTGCAACGGGAGGGTTGCTCTGTAATGGTTCTGGTTTTAACATGGTGTGTTTAGCGATATTCATTCTGTTGCCACTCCTGCACGGCATTGAGCAGAAGAATCATGGAGAATGAGATGACGAGCAGTACCAGCGCTACGGCTGAAGCTCCGTTATAATCGTACTGATCAAGTTTCGACATGATCATGAGCGGGGCAATCTCGGTTTTCATCGGCAGATTTCCTGCAATGAAGATGACCGATCCATACTCGCCGATACCGCGCGCAAATGCAAGAGTTGATCCGGTAAGCAGCGCAGGAAAGAGATGCGGCAGGAGGATCTTTCTGAAGGTCTGCATTCGGGTCGCGCCGAGGCAGTGAGCAGACTCCTCTATTTCCGGTTCAAGCTCTTCAAGCACCGGCTGAAGGGTACGGACTACGAACGGAAATCCGATAAAAATAAGTGCGATAACGATTCCGGTAGGGGAGTTGATCACCTCAATGTTCCATTTTGTCGTTATATCGCCAAGCCATCCGATAGGCGAGTAGAGTGTGGCAAAGCAGATACCTGCAACTGCGGTTGGAAGTGCAAAGGGGATGTCAACAAGGGCATCAAGCACCGCTCTGCCGGGGAAGCGGTAGCGCACCAGCACCCATGCAGTAAGAAGGCCGGCAACGGCATCAAACAGAGCTGCAAAAAATGCGGTTGAAAAACTGAGTTTGTATGAAGCAAGCACACGCGGTGCGGTAACGGCACTCAAAAACGGCTCCCACCCCATAGGAATGGCGTTGAAGAAGATCATGCTTAGCGGAACAATCACAACGGCTGACAGGTAGAATACTGTGTAGCCCATCGAGAGCCCGAATCCGGGCAGAATGTTGCGTCTTTTTTTCTGGAAAATTGCCATCTTTCAGGTTAATAACTATACAAATATAGCGAAAAGCGGGATATCGGCTGATATCCCGCTTTTCGCCAGGAACTGTGTCTCTTCAAGGTGACTACTCAATCAGGGAAGATAGATCTGATCGAACACACCGCCATCCTTGAAGTGGGTCTTCTGGGCTGTGCGCCAGTCACCAAAGAACTCCTTTAGTGTGAAGAGCTTGATTTTCGGGAAGTTCGCACCATATTTTTTCAGAGCGGCAGGGCTGCTCGGGCGGTAGTAGTTCCGGGCAATGATCTCCTGTGACTGAGGAGTGTAGAGAAAGTTCAGGTACGCTTCAGCAAGTTTGCGTGTGCCGTGTTTGGCAACGTTTTTGTCAACAACCGCTACCGGTGGTTCAGCAAGGATGCTTGTTGCCGGTGCAACGATCTCAAACTTGTCCGATCCGAACTCTTTCAGAATCAGGTGAGCCTCATTCTCCCATGAGAGAAAGACATCGCCCAGTCCGCGCTGCGCGAATGTCAAGGTTGAGCCGCGTGCGCCGGTGTCGAGCACGGGGACATTTTTGTATAACGCCTTGACGAATGCTTTTGCCTTCAATGCGGAACCTGTCTGTTTCTGTTTGAAGCCCCAGGCTGCAAGGTAGTTCCAGCGTGCGCCACCCGATGTTTTCGGATTCGGAGTGATGACCGATACACCCGGTTTTACAAGATCATCCCACCCTTTAATCTTTTTCGGATTGCCCTTCCGGACAACAAAGACAATGGTAGAGGTGTAGGGGGTGCTGTTGTTGGCAAGTCTTTTCTGCCAGTTCGGGTCAATAAGTTTGCTGTCGGCAATGGCATCAATGTCATAGGCGAGAGCGAGTGTTACAACGTCAGCTTCCAGACCGTCAATGACCGCACGACCCTGTTTGCCTGAACCACCGTGTGACTGGTCGATTGTTACCGTCTGACCTGTTTTTGCTTTCCAGAATTTGATAAACGCAGCGTTTTCGCTCTGGTAGAGCTCCCTTGTCGGATCATAGGAGACATTGAGCAGTTTGGCAGGGGCCAATGCGGCCTCCGCTACCACTCCCGGAAGGCCTGAAGCAAGAATGAGTGACGCCGCAAGTGTGATTTTTTTTGTCCAATTGAGATGCATGGTGATTCTCCCTGTAAAATAGTCTTGTTGTTGTTTTTGAAGTTTTAAAACCGGGAAAAAAAAAGCCGGTTCACTGTTGTATTCTGAACCGGCTCGGCGCATAATCCCTTTCAGGAACTATGGACAACAGCCGGATATAGTATTGTCGTAATCTCTTTTCAGTTGACAGCAGCAGTGCTCCTCAGAGCAAAATGGTGTATATGAAAACGTGTCCATTATCTCTCCGTTTCGTTCACGATTGTTAATAAAAATCAATATTTCGAAGCTTTCCAACTCCCTACCATAAAAATACCATAAATAGGGTATGCTGGATCAGAATAGAGCTGGTACAAGGGGGGGGTAATGCGACGGGAATGGTACTCTTATGCAGTGAAGCTCCAGGCTTCATGCCAGGTCTGTTTTTCCAGCCTCCGGCTGCTCGTCAGTCCGGCCTTGCTCGCCAGCATCCGGAAGAGGGTCGGGGTTTCGGGGAAATCGCAGTTCCTTATGTGCTCCTGCACCTGATCCTGTTCGTCAGGGGTCAGGGCCTCCCACTGCGTTGCAACCGCTTTGTTGTAACTATCGAGATATGCCGGACGGGCCTCTCCCTCTTCACGCATCACATCCACTATGATTACCTGACCATTTTTGCGAAGGGTACGTCGGCACTCTGTGAAAAAAGTCTGTTTTTTCTCGATGGAGAGGTGGTGCAGGGCATAGCCGGAGTAGATCAGGTCGAAATGGTTTTCGGGAGCTTCACCGAGCACGGCGACCATGTCCCTGCAGAGCAGATTAACACGTGCTCCGAAAGGCTCAAGGTTGTGTCGGGCAACATCGAGAGCATACGGGGAGAGGTCACATCCGCAGTACTCCGCCACTTGACCGGGGTTGAGTATCTTGCCGATGTGGGTGGCATCTCCGCATCCGAGATCGAGGACATTGAGCGGACCCTTTTGGCTTTCGAGCAGCGTTCTTACAGCAGTCAGAATCTCGCGGTGAAACATGAGGTTGTTGCTGATGACCTTCTGGTAGGTGGCCCAGGTTTTGCGGAAGATGTAGACAGGGTCGTTTTTCATATTTCAGATATTCTGCTGTTTGATGTTAGGGCACCTCTCTAAATTTATTCCGCGATTTGATTGCTTCGTTGGGCTGTGTGCCGAAAAGAGATCAAGGACTACAAGGACTTCAGGGACTGCAAGGACGAAGAGAACATCCGTATGGTTTTCCTGAGCACAATTTCGTATAATTTCGTCTGTTTCGTGGTTCATAAATCTTCAAACCGCTAACGACTATTGATAGAGGTGTTCATTAATTCTTCAATGTCGTGGTGCATGAGTGTGCCCGATGATCGTAACCCTAAATAACGGTAATTGCCGGTAAATGGCATGAGCAATTTACAATAATTCTGATAGTTGAACTCCTTGATACACTCTACTACGTCAGCCAGGCGAGTTATTTACCCTGCTTTCCCATTTCTCCTGACTTTATCCCATTGTGTATTTATCTCGACGTATGGTAACTTGGCGCTCTTCTTCTGTAAGTGAAATAATCAGGAAAAAAACCAACCAGAGGTTATGCATAAAGATCATGAGGAGAAGCTGGAGGCTGTTACGAAAATGGCCTTGCAGTTTCTCGGTGAAGCGATCGGGCAGTGCCCGGCAGGATTGGAGAGCAGCACGAACAGGGATATCGTTTTCGCTGTTTTGGGGTTTCAGTACGGAGCTGTGCAGAGTGCCGCCTATGTCGCCGGGCTGGATGAGGAGGAGGCAGCCGGGATAGTGGAAGCGGTGGTGAGCAGGATAAACGGAATGGACAAAGAGAGTGCGAAAAGGTTCCTTGCCCTGATGCCGGATCTCGCCCGGAAGGAGTATCCTCCGATCGGTATAGGCGGCAGGGCGGTTATCAGTTTTTATAACTCTGTTAGTGAAGGGGAGAAGATGAGTGCGGCCGGTTCGCTACAGGAGATCCTTCGTCAGATCGACGAAGCGTAGAACTCGAAGCTCAGTAACCGCAGGTGCAAGCGTTTACTGAGCTTCAGGTCATTGAATATTTTCTCTCGACGGTATCAATGCCGAATTGAGCCCTTGCAGTTCCGGGCACCGCAACTGCATTCGAACGGAGCTGCTATTTCGGACTCATTCTGTGAGTAGTCGAAGGTGATCTCATCACCGATATTGATATCCCGAAGTGCGATCATAAGCTCCCGATTTTTGTCGATGTAGCAGGCAGGGTCACAGTGATGGTTGACATACCGGCCAAACGGATGATCAATGTGACGTGTTGCCAGTTCAATAGTTCTGAGATCCCGAACCGGACTCTCCTCTCCTATGCTGAGATCCATTACGATTTCACCCGCTTTGTAAAAGTTGACCGCATAGACACCGAGGAATCCCTTGCCATTACCTACACCAATACCAAAAACTTTCATCGTACAGAGTTCAGATTAATAAATATTCGATCACCACTAATGCGGATTGATTTTGTTCAACAGAGTCGTCATGAGCTTGTGCCGCTCAGAACACTCTCTTCAAGTTCTTCGGTGTGATTCCAGAAACGCACATAGAGACCGTTATTGTTTAACAGTTGGGTATGGGTGCCCTGTTCGACGATAGAGCCTTTATCCATAACAAAGGTCATATCCGCCTCAACAGCCAGATTAAGTTTATGGGTAATTGCCACTATGGTACACTGGCTCCGGAGTTTCAGGATGGTTTTCAGTATATCTTGCTCGGTGAGTGGATCGAGAGCAGAGGTGGCTTCGTCAAGCAGCAGCATGAGGGGTTCACGCACCAGAGCGCGTGCCAGTGCTATACGCTGGCGCTGACCACCCGACAGCAGCCCCCCTGACTCTCCGCAAAGGGTTTTGTACTGGCCGGGCAGTGTCATGATAAAGTCATGTATTTCTGCCTGCTTAGCAGCCTTTTCTATAGCCTCCTGATCAGCATCCAGGTTCCCCATGCGGATATTTTCTGCAATGGAGAGGTTAAAGAGATTGACCTCCTGGGCAACAACGCCGATACAACTGCGAAGCAGCCGGGGATTGATCATGCTGCTGTCCATTTGATTTATCAGGATGAGCCCGGTAGTGGGTTCATAAAAACGGAGAAGCAGATTGATGAGTGTGGTTTTTCCTGATCCGCTGGGCCCTACGAAAACGGTAAAGCTTTTCGGCTCTATCCGGAAGCTGAGATCATTCAATACCGACTGGCCGTTGTTGTAGGAAAAACCGACATGGCGGTACTCAACTTCCCCCGTAAAGCAAATCGATTCATCATCATCGTGCTCTTCTTCGGGGGGAAGAGGCACTTCCAGCACCTCCTGCAAGCGCTGCATGGAGGCTTTGGCCGATACGAGGTTCGGGATTATCCAGGTCATGTGGTTAATTGCGGCACTCATGCTCACAAAGATGATCTGGTAGGAGACCAGAGAGCCTACGGACATCCTGCCCTGCATTACAAGCAGTCCGGCAGCAAAGAGAACAACGATATTCAGAAGCAGAAAGGCCAGATTTGGCATCCGCTGTGAGATGTAGGAGAAAAAATTGGCCCGGCTTGCAACCGTAACGAACTGCTTCAGACGATCACGGTATTGGCCGCTGACATGGTTTTCAAGCCCATAAGCCCGGATCATTTTGAAGGCACTCAGATGTTCCTGCAGGAATATCCCCAACTGCCCGTTATAGCGGCTCAATTCATAATTGCTGCTGTTTGTTTGTCTGGCAAAAAGATAGGGTGAAGAGAGGCAGATAACAATGCCGACCAGTACGCCTGAAAAGAGGAGCGGGCTGAGCTGCAGGAGCAGTGCCGAAGAGACCAGGAGTTCACCAATGCTGAGGAAAGCGGCAGGAAGAACGATCACCAGTGCGTTATCAATAGTCGCGGCATCCAGGGAAAATCTTGACATCAAGTCCCCGGTGCTTTGCCGTTCATGGTGTTCCATCGGAAGCAACTGCAGATGGCTAAAGAGATCGTGGCAAAGGTCGCTGAAAATTCTGGAGCCGTATTTTGCCCAGAAGTAGTCACAAATGACGGAGAAAAAGGTGTAGACCACACCGCCCAATCCAAAGAAAGCAAAGAGCAGGAGGAAAACATCCTTCTTGTTTTTCAGAATGACATCGTCCACCAGGAACTTGAGGCTGTAGCGCAAGCCGGCCTCGTAGGAGAACTCGACCGTCAGTCCCAGCAGGATAAAGAGCACATGCCATCGATAGGGCCGAATGTATTGCCACAGGGCAACGGCAAACTTAATGTTACTCATATCGGCCCATAAGAAAAGAAGTTTATGGTGCTCACAATTACTATACCGGTTGCAGGGAGAGTGCGGCAATCCTTGTTTTGACATAATCTGAAACATGCCCTGTATACCGCTGCATAAATGGCTGCGTGGCGTCATTGCCGGTAATGAGGTGACGGCATTCAGCCTCACCGCAAGCGCATGAAAACTCCTCCATCGTAGCGTGACAGAACGTTGCATAATCGACGGTGATCTCTTCTCCGGAGCGGATAACACTACGGGCGACAAGATCCATGTTTTCCAGCCAGGCATTGGGATTACAGGAGTGATTAACGGGTTTCCAGTCACGGGGATTTTTGCTCCACATCACCCAGATCTCGTCCGTTATCGGGTAGCCATACTGGCGAAGCCAGCGCAGATTCCGGCTGTCCCAATGTTTCTCGGCATAGCTCAGCGATACCAGTACATGCTCTTTTTCTTCAAAGGCCTCGATAAGCTCACCGGGCTTGATATCCTTTGAAGCGTACATGCCGTAAGCCGCTTTCGGGTCAAATTTTATTTTCCAGTTTTTCAGGCGGCTCTGGCAGCGTTTTGTTGCAGCTTCCTGCAGCAACCGTAGAAATTCCTGGTGCCCATCTGGATACTTGAGCAGAATAAAATCAGCACTTCCTGCATCATCGGGGCTGTAGAAAACCCCGCAGTTGGGATTGATTTCGAGCATAAACAACCTTCCCTCGCCATCCATGCGAATGTCGCATCGTCCGTAGCCGGAACCATTCAAACCGGTGAAGAGTTGAGCAGATATGGTTCTGAGACGATTGTCAAGTTCCGGGTCGTCTACCGGAATGCAGTTCATGTCCTGGTAGTCGGACCATTTCAGGTCAAAGTGTTTGAACGACTCGCCTTCCGGAAACACAAACTCTACAGCCGGAAAAACAACAGGATTGGAAGGGTCGGCAGCATTCTCAGCAACCAATACCGTAAACTCCCGGCCTTCAACAAACTCTTCAACGAGCGCTTCACCAAACTCCCTGACCATTCGCTCAGCTTCCACCTTGAACGCCTTTTGCGTTTCTACACGGGAAGTTTTTGTCATGCCGATACTTGCATAGCTGTTCGGGTGTTTGACAATGAGCGGGAATCGCAGGTTTTCAGCGGCCTCCTCAATATCCTCCTCCGTTGCGACAAAGCGATGAAGCGGTGTATCGATGCCGAAAGAGCGGGCTACGCGCTTCATATCTTCGCGGGTAGGGTCGTAAAAATCGGAGGAGGCTCCGGTGAAGGGAGCGTTGAAATATTCAAGGGTCTGCACCACCTCTATACCTGCACAGTCCGAGTCAAATGAGCCGTCGCACAGATTGATGAAGAGATCGTAATTCTGCTGGATAAGTGATCGTACCTGTTGAACGGCTGTAGCTTTATGAATGTCGGCCATTTCAACGTCGTGACCTTCCAGATAAAATTTTATACCCCTCAACGGGTCATAATCTTTTGTCGGTGAATCGGATTGCTCGTAGGAGGAGTAGAGTACACATATTTTCATGGCAGAGGCTTAATTAGTGTCAGGTTCATTAACCGATTGTTGTTCCGATACCTGCCCATACAGTTTTTCCATGATATGGGGTGTGAATTTGTATCGGGGCAGCAAATTTTTGTCGAGATGCATCGCCCCTTTGATTTCACCTAAGCAGTTCAGACTGCGGCACCTGCAATTAAACACCTGCTCCATAGCCCACTCAGTCGAGGGATAAAAAAAGGTGACCTCTTCATTCTCTTCGATATCACGAAGGCAGATAATCTCATGACGCGTTACATCGACAAAAACATTAGGGTCACAACTGTGATTGAGATATTGAAGGTATTGCGGTTCAAGGTGAATGTGACAATTATGGCCTATTTGCAGAGAGAGGTAGGTGGGTTGCTCAACATATTCCCCGACAGAGAAATCATGTAACACCGATCCCGATGAATGTCTGCTGGTTGTTCGCAAATGTTTTTGATCTGAGAGGGGATCAATAAAAAGAGCAAGTTTCTCAGTAACATCAGAGATCTTTATCATGTTCATCACCAATTTGCGGTTGTGCCTTTATTTGAAGGGCATCGCTATTAATTTATTACGCAATGCGATTGCTTTGTTGTGCGGTGCTCTAAATAACATCAATTCGCTCCCGGCAATTAACAGCGGTTCCCGGAAGATGCTTTCGGGTTAAAAAATAGTATTTTTTATATTTCCTGCTCACAAAAATCAGCCAAAAATAGCTATAAAATATATAAGTGGCGCGTTTTACACCATTTGCTGAGTTTTAGGGAAGAGCGTTCCTCTCTGCCCCTGAAGATGTTTCTCAAGGAGCTTTTTGATCAGGATTTTTCAGCAAAAAGAAGGGAGTGTGAGGTCTGTTCAGGTTAAAAAGACCACGGCGGGTTGTTTTAGCGGTTGAACAATGAGCGCAATCTCCGGCTGATCTTTTCGATGAGCGATGAACTGTTCTGTTGTTTCTCTTTTCTTTTGACCGGAAGCCCCTCTTTTTCCCAGCGGACAATTCCGTTCTGCATATTTGCTGCTTTGCGATACCCCTGGGTCAAGAGAAAGCGGATAGCTATTGTGCCGCGATTTCCATGCTGACAGGCGATGATCACCCGCCGGTTTACCGGTATTTCACGGTAGCGGTTTTTTAATTCGCGCAAAGGGATCTGAAGAACGCCTGGAACGTCAAATGCTTTTTTTGCTATCTCGCCTGGTTCACGGACATCGACAAGCAGTGCCCCTTTTTGAATCATGCCAAGTGCGGCTGCGGGAGTTATCTCTTCGTTACTCTTCATGTTTGCTCTTTTTTGTTTCCGTTTACCTTAATACCTATACCCCGTATAGGTATTAAGGTACAAAAATTACGATGATGATCAATCGGAAATTTTTGCGAAAGTATGGAGGGTGAACTCTGTGGCTCAAAGAGCGGATCGTTGCATTTAGCGGAGTTTTGGAGTTATTTTATCTTTTAATGTTGGTTTGTTACAGGGTAATTGCAGTTGAGAGGGGCGTCGTGTGAATTGATATTGTAATGCTGAGTTTGGCTGCTTACCTCTTTTCTGAAATGAAAAGAGCGGGTCAGTAAACAATTTCATTTCCCTTTGCAATAGAATTTGCGGTCGGGAGTAATAACCTTTAGCTTCAACATGCTTGATTGTAAGCCCTTTTCGGGGATACCAAAGAGAACAAGGAAACAGAACGCTACCCTTTAAATTATGACCATACCTGCGACCGGGCACTCTCCGGATTTTTCTGAAAGCCGCTTTATTGAGGTGAACGGTTTTACTCTTCATTACCGGCAGGCAGGTAGTGGAGAGCCTCTTGTTCTTCTCCTGCATGGCAGCTTTTTGAGCATGCGCTCATGGCGCCTTGTTTTTAATGAGCTGGCTAAAACGACTACGGTCATTGCTTTTGACCGTCCTGCTTTCGGCAACACCTCACGTCCTCTCTCATCAAAATCGACGGGAGTCAGTTACACTCCGGAAGCGCAGAGTGATCTTGTTATTACGATGATGAAGCAGCTTGGTTTTCATAAAGCGGTGCTTGCGGGGAACTCAACCGGCGGTACACTTGCCCTGCTTACGGCGCTTCGCTACCCCGAGTATGTTGTGGGAGTGGTGCTTGTGGATGCCATGATTTACACTGGTTATGCAACCAGTGAGGTACCTGCACTTGTCAAGCCCGTCATGAGGGCCATGACCCCGCTCTTTTCCGGCTTGATGAAGATTCTTATTTTCCGGCTTTATGAGAAGGTTATTGGTGCTATGTGGTACAACAGGGCGCGGCTTTCGAACGAAGTTCTTGGTGCATTTAAAGGGGATCAGATGCAGGGTGATTGGGCAAGAGCGTTCTGGGAGCTGTTTCTTGAGACCCATCATCTCCGGCTTGGTGAACAGTTGAAAACCATGATGAAACCGGCTCTTGTAATCACAGGAGAGTACGATGCAATGGTAAAAAAAGAGGAGAGCATCAAGCTTGCCGGTGAGCTTCCGTTGGCTGAACTGGTTGTGGTTCCTGATTGCGGCCATCTTCCTCATGAAGAGCAGCCGGAGGCATTTCTGCTTGCTGTAACAAATTTTCTCAAGAGAATTATTCCAGGATGACTTCGCTGAATTTGCGTCAAAGCAGAGATTGGGATGAACCCTGAAGAGGGTAAAGGTGTTCATGATTGCGGTGCAGGAAATTCTCTTTGAAACCTTTTTTGGAGTTTACCATGTCGTTACTCTTCTCTCCGGCAACCCTTGGCCCGATCACGCTGCAGAATCGCATGGTCATGGCGCCGATGACCCGCAGCCGTGCAACCGGAAATATCCCCAACGCGCTCATGGTAGAGTACTACCTTCAACGCAGTTCCGCAGGGCTGATCATTACCGAAGGAACATCATCCTCTCCGAATGGATTGGGTTATCCCCGCATACCGGGAATATTTACCCTCGCCCAGGTTGAGGAATGGCGAGCCGTTACCGATGCGGTGCATAAAGGAGGAGCAAAGATTTTTTTGCAGCTCATGCACTGTGGCCGGATTGCCCATCCGCTCAACTTGCCTCCGGGTGGACGGGTTATTGCCCCCTCTGCCGTCGCAGCTTCCGGCGAGATGTATACTGATGCCGATGGACTGAAGCCTTTTCCTCTGCCGGAGGCGATGAGTGAGGAGGATATTGCCGATGCTGTTGCCGAATATGCCCGGGCTGCAGGCAACGCTCTTGCAGCCGGTTTTGACGGTGTTGAGCTGCATGCTGCAAACGGCTACCTGATTGAGCAGTTTATCCGTCCGAATTCAAACCGGCGCAGTGACCGCTACGGAGGTTCACTTGAAAACCGTGCCCGTTTTCTCTTTGAAGTGGTTGAAGCGGTGAGTGCTGCCATTGGCAGGGAGCTTGTCGGCATAAGGCTCTCCCCGTTCGGAGTTTTCAATGACATGCCGCTCTATGAAAAAATGGAGGAGGAGTACACCTGGATTGCCAAAGAACTCAATCTCATGGCTCCGGCCTATCTCCATCTCGTTGACCATTCGGCTATGGGAGCGCCGCCGGTACCCGGCACCATGAAGGCGACATTCCGCAGTGAGTTCAAGGGAGTCCTGATTCTCTCCGGGGGTTATGATGCGGCTCGTGCAGAGAGCGATCTTGCAGGGGGAGTGTGTGACCTTATCGCAGTCGGGCGTCCGTTTATTGCCAATCCCGACCTTGTCAGACGATGGAAAACCGGAGCACCCCTCAACACTCCCGACATGGATACCTTCTATATTCCGGGGGAGAAGGGGTATACGGACTATCCGGCGCTGGATTGAAAGATGCCTCTGAAAAGGTCTTGAGTAAATGGTTCGTATGTATAAGGCGGATGCAATTATGCACCTCTTTTTGCTGTTGTAGAGAGGTGTTGTTCCTTATTTTCTTTTGCCTTTGCTGAACTGATACGATCTCTTATGACCTCATTGATCCGATTATTACTCAAATATGGTATAGCTCCCGATCTCACTGTTCTTGTAGCAACCATCATTGCCGTTTCGCTGGCGCTTGTCGTTGTCACGGTTGTTTTTGTATTGATTAGCCGTATTCTGCTTCGGGTGATCACGCACCTTGCAGCAAGAACCACTACAAGGCTTGACGATCTGCTGCTCAAGCATAACGTGTTTACCGGTCTCTTCCGGCTGATTCCGCCGGTTATGATTCATCTCTTCTCCGCCCCGGTTCTTGTCTATTATCCCGAAACTGTTCTGCTGGTCAGGGATTTTGCGGTGCTCTCCATGATTGTGGTTGTCGTTGTGGTGATTTTTTCGCTGCTTGATGCCTTGCTTGAATTTTTTGTCGGGTTCTCTACGGAGTCGAGAGTACCGGTCAAAAGTTTTGTCCAGGTTACCAAGACACTTGCGGTTTCGATTGCCCTGGTTGTTGTGGTTTCGAAACTCATGGGCAAATCGCCGATTGTGTTTCTCGGCGGCCTTGGTGCTTTCACGGCGGTGCTGCTGCTGATTTTTAAAAATTCTATTCTCGGCTTTGTTGCCGGTATTCAGCTTTCAAGCAATAACCTGGTCCGTGTCGGCGACTGGATTGACATGCCGAAATACGAGGCCGACGGTGAAGTGACCGATATCTCGCTGGTGACGGTCTCTGTTCAGAACTGGGATAAAACCATCAGCACCATACCGGCCTATGCCCTGATTTCGGAAGGGTTCAGAAACTGGCGGGGGATGAATGAGTCGGGAGGAAGGCGTATCAAACGATCACTCAATATCGAT
>JAAXXL010000051.1 GCA_013334485.1 Chlorobiaceae bacterium
CCGTCATCGACCGGGTCAGCGGCGAACTGCCCGCCGGATTTCCGCCGCTGGTCGCCGAAGCGATATTCGAAGGAGTGAAACAATGCGCGGATGAGCTTGGGTGAGGGTTACTCCTGCGCGAAAATATTGCTCATGCTGAATATCAGGGTAAGGGTTTGGTTTTTGATTTTCAGGGGAACGTTCTGAAAGGTTCGCTTTGTTCAAAAACTGCTGTAAAACTTGTAAGAGAATGGATTGACCTCCGCACTGATGAGCTCCAGGCGGATTGGGAACTCGCCAGATCCAACAAAGAAATAAAGCCCATTGAACCGTTAAATTGAAGGGGACATTATGTGGGACATGAATGATGTGATCGAAATAACGTACGTCAGCGGTTATGTTTACCATATCACCTTCGACGATGGTTTGCATGGTGAGATCAATTTTTCAGAGTATCCGCAAAAAGGCCCTGTGTTCGCTCCTCTCAATGACCTCGGCTTTTTCAGAAACGCTTTTATCGAAGGCGGAACCATCGCATGGCCCAACGGAGCGGATATCGCTCCCAAATCTCTGTACGAAAAACTCCTGCAAAAAGAACAAAACCGGGAATCGGTGACACATCAGTAAATGGTGCATTTTCCTGGGAGCACTGATGCCGATGCTTTCGGAGCGGCCTATCGAACAGCAAGTTCAACGATAGAATTTGCAACAACGCATCCTCCCCTGATTCAAATGTATTCCCCTACCTGCTCGGATATCATCGATGATCTGCTGGACAGGACTCCCGCCGTCATAGACCGGGTCAGCGGCGAACTGCCCGCCGGATTTCCTCCGCTGGTCGCCGAAGCGATATTCGAAGGAGTGAAACAATGCGCGGATGAGCTTGGGTGATTGGATATTCCTGAGCGAAAATACTGGGTTCATAAGCCTTTTGCATAATCCGTTGAATCGAAGGCCCTTACCGAACGAAGTACGCAAGTACTTATTGTTTTTTTGTAAATTATTCTCATCGATCTATACAAAGAATAATGGCACAGTCGTTCTTTTTTCCGTTTCCTTCAACTGTACCATGCTCTGCCCTGAAGCGAGCATAATACAGTTCAAGCATATCGGAATTTCAGAGTACATCTGGTAAACTATCAATAACCTAATGATATAAACGTTATGATGTTTTCAGAATCCGATTCAGTTTGGCTTCAAACAATACCTCCCTGGGTAGACTACCTTGTAAAATTTGGTTATGTCTTTGCAAGTAAAAATAATGATCGACAAAGTTTTTCACTAATATCAATGCCATGCGATTCTCCCGGGGCAGGATTGATGGCTCTCGGCGCAATGAGATATTATCTTGATGCATCTTATTTCTATAGTATTGATGATATTCACAGTAGGCTCGAAAAAGGAAAAGCCAGAACACTTGTCTGTGGAAATAACAGCTTCAAGTATATCGGGGAAGTTGACGGCAAAGCTGTTATCAAAGAAGTATTTCGACCTGATAACAGAAGAAATCCTCTACATTTTAGAGGTGAAATGGAGATAACCCGTTCTTTGAATGATTTGCGATTCGAGAATGAGACGATTCTAGTTTCTACTAAAATGGCATTGCCATACTTGGCAATCTACGATAAACTTATTCCTGGCGGTTCTCCTATTAATGAAGAAAATCTTCAGCAAAGCAATTCTTCAGTCTGTCTGGCCGCAAAAAGAAAAGGTGCGAAAATTACAAAAGAGATTCTTTCAAATATACGATTCGAGGTAAACGGTATTGTAGCCAATCTTATTAAACTGCTATCCTTGGTTGATGGGTCATTAGATGTCATTTCACGTGTTTCAATGTATAATACCAGAACAGCCAGAATGGACCGTCTTGGAGAACCTCCTCAAATAGTGATTGCGGATGGCATTGATGCTTTTCTGAAAGTCACAGAAGAAATGCAGAGAAATGCAAACAATGAATTTTCAGATTGCAATATCATCGCGATCATAGACCGTACAGAAAAACGTGAAAAACTTGATTCACTTCAGATTAAAATATCCGAGTTACGTCAATGGTATGAGCCTGATTCACGAGAATTTCCTACTACACCAAAAGGTATTTCCCGGATAACATATTTCAAGAGGGCAAGATCATGACTGTCACATCCTGTTTTGATTTCCTAGCAAGAAATGAATGCTTTCTACTGGATCGCCGGGAAATTGTTTCAAACCTGTTCGTAAATCTTAGGAATCATCTTCGTATGATCCTTGAGACTATGTACGAAAGCGGCAATGATTATGAAATTGAGATAGCTCATGAATTGAGAAAATGTCTTTCAAAATGCCTGACGGTTCCTGTCCCTTTTGATGGTGTTTTGACCGATACTCTCCAATTGCCAGGAAATCATGATACAATCGAAAGGCGTTGGGGAAAGGATATTGCCTGTGAATTTGAAGCTGCGATCAATGCTGCGAAATCCATGCAGCAGAACGGAAACCCTATGAGAAAAGCTCTATGTAATGAAATTGAAAAATTGTTCCTTGACGAAAAATATTTCCGGATTTATGCTCATCCAGATTCTATTGAGCATTACATCTCTCTTTGCAATAACTTGACAGCAAAGCATTTCCTGTATGGGCATACTGGGTATTCAAATTCGGTTCCTTTTGATGTCTTACTGAAAGTTGGGCCTTTAAGATCGGTTGGTTGGGGCAAGTGTCCTGATGCACTATTGACCTCTCCAAGATTCAGTACCTTAACTCTGTTTGTGTGGTCTGGGACATCTGATGAAGAACACTTTGGGCTGGATCCAGTAACGGGAGAATCTGTAGTCGATGTTTTGGAGAAAAAAACAGATATGAAGCTAACCGGATTGCAATGGTCTTTGAAAACCTCACGAAAAGGTGATGCAGCTCTTGATTTTGAACATGAGATCACTGATAAAGCAGATGAAGATGACTTCAGCTTTCTTTACAGAATCCAGTCACGTTACGCAGACGTTCATCGTGAGCGATCAGCCTCATTGATCAAATTTGTCAATGCCTATGGAATACTTGTTCCGTCCCGTGAAGAGGTTATGGTCTATGATCCCGAAAGAAATGAAGCTGGAAATGCCATAGAAATGATACAACCAAATGGCAATAATCTTGATGGATGTTTTTTTATACTGCCAATGATCGAAGCCGCTGACTTTGGAGAGGTACAGGTAGAAAAAACAAAGTACAGCAAAATTTGGAAAGAAAGTCTTACTGAGATAATTAAGGTTAATCAAAGACATTTATCCGATTTGTCTCAATGGTTGAGAATGAATAATGTTCGTCTTCTCAATCTTGACAGCAGACTTCTCGAATGGTGCCAGCCCCCCGGCACTGTTATTCCTGCTCCCCGGAAATGGGATCACTTCAAGGCCTTGATTAGTGTATTGGGCTTACACTATAATAAACACGAATTAGTTGGCGAAGATTTCGCAAAAAAAGCATGGCTCGAAATACGACGCTCAAGAGGTGTTGCAATTAATGAAGGGAAGGAAGAAAGCAAGGCTCAAAAAGAGCTGGAGTTTGATCTTTTAAAAAATTTGATATCGCATATTGAAAAAGCAGACAGAGATAAGGATGAGTTTATCGTCACAGTACCAGCAGAACATGATCTTCAGGGCTCTTACAGGTTTTTCCGGGTTGAATCTGTTGAGTCGGGTTTAGTTGTGCCTGATACAGTTCTGCATGAAATTCATTCATTGACGGAGTTCGATATATGGCGAGGATGATGCCGAGCTTCTTCGACGAAACTTCCCCACCAGGTGAAAGGGATGTTTTCAACATGCTTTCGGGCGGACCCGAAGACTGGGTCATTTTGCATTCACTAGATCTTACTCCATGGAACAGGAGTCTCAGGACAGAAATCGATTTCGTTGTTATTGTTCCTGATACTGGAATTCTTTGTATCGAGGTAAAATCACACAGGGAAATTGGTTTTAATGGCAGCCACTGGACTCCTGTAGATATCAAAAGGTCGCCATTCAAACAGGTATCAAGCGGAAGGTATGTTTTCTATAATAAACTCAGAGAACTTGCTCCACGTTTCCGACATGTTCCTGTAGTGTGCCTCTGTATCTTTCCCAACGCATTTTTCGTTCTGCAACCGAATATGTCTGTTGCTGAATGGGAACTAATGGATACAAGGGCTTTCAGGTATTTTCCGAACTGCAGTGCATTCTGTCGCGATCTGAAAAGACGAATGATTGAGAGTATCAATGCCGACGGAAACCTTTTTCTTCCTGATACCCCATTATCGGCTAATGCTGTTGAAGATCTTGTAAAATTTTGTATCCCTGTTCATAAAAGAAGGTTAGATGATCGTGAATCAATTCGGCATCGGGAGCAGGAACTTGAGGTATTGTTAACTATCCAGCAGAAGCCTGTTTTCAGGCTAGCCGAGCATAACGAAAGAATTATAGTTTCTGGAGGGGCAGGAACAGGAAAGAGCCTTGTTGCCTTTGAATTGGCGCGCCGTTATGCCACATCAGGAGAAAGAGTTGTTTTGTTGTGTTTCAACAGCCAGTTCGGCAGCTGGATCACGCATAAAATGGAAGCTATCGAGCCACAACTGCCGAATCTTGTTGTCGGCACGATTTTTCGGATCCTTGCCAGAATGACAGATATAAGTATCCCAGAAAATGCCGACAGCAACTACTGGGAAAATGTTTTGCCCCTGCTTCTGGAAGAAAAGATTACCGATCCAGATATGATGGCTATGGCTTCATTCGACCGGTTGATTGTTGATGAAGCCCAAGACCTTCTTTCCCGACCATTACTCATGAACTGCCTTTTTGCTTTTCTAACAGGAGGCATAAAGGATGGCAGATATGCGCTTTTCGGTGATTTCCAGAATCAGGTACTTGCATCCCGTAATATGCTCAATCAGTCATTGGAACGACTGGAAAAGGACGCAAGACCTGCAAGATGGCATCTTTCTGAAAACTGCAGGAATTACAGAATTGTTGCCCACACTTCCATTGGGCTGAGTGGCCTTGACCATAATGTATATTCAGGTTTCTTGCGTGTCGGGGGGAGTATCGAGAATTTTGATATAGCATTTTACTCTTCTGATGACATCCAGGCAGAAATCCTCTCGTCATGGCTCAAAGAATTCAGAAATGCAGGGTATAAGCCTGAAGATATTACCATTCTCTCTTTTTTGTCTGATGAACGAAGTCTTGCCGGGCGTGGTCTGGTGCAGGCTTGGCATCCTGCTCCGCTGTGGCAGGATACAGCCAACAGGATTCGTTATGGTTCAGTATATGCATTTAAAGGTCTGGAGAATAAAATCGTCATTCTGACGGATGTCATCCTGACTGAACAAGGATTTCAGCGGGATCTTTTCTATACAGGTATGACGAGAGCCACGGAAACGATCAGGATTCTTTGTCATGAGTCCAGCAAGAAAGTTCTTTCCGGCTGGATGAAAACAGGAGGGCTTGAAGATGAATGAGGAACGGGCAGCGCTGATAAACTGGATGCGCGGAGAGCTGGTTGGACCGGCAAGTGTGATTTTTGATCCGGTGCACGTGTCGTTCGAGCATAATGTTCTCATCGATGCCGGGCAGTATAACAGAGGGGTGATGGTATGGCAGCCTGAAGATGGAACAGGGGTACAGGAAGTGCTTCATATGAAGGGGGATGCGCCTCACCAGAAATACGGGATGGGATTGCTTCATCCCGGCGGAGAACTCAGGCAGGATGAGGCTGAAGAGGCTACTTCCGAGATCTCTCCGGATGATTCCTTGCCGGAAGAAGAACACATGGCGCCTGAAAGGGAGGAATGCAGCTCATCCGGCAATATTGATGCTGACGCTGACGATTTTGAAGTGTCCGGCCCTGACGTACGCGTTCCAAGCACGATCGGTATAACATGCAATGTCAGTCTTGAGTCCCAAGGTGAGATAATGATCCATCTTCCTCGGGAAAAAAGATTTTTCTGGCAGTCTGAAAGTGATAGCTCATTTCCTGTTAATGGGCGTTATGAACAAGGGATTTACCGGGCTCCGGATGGAACAGAACGTCCTTCTGTCTGGCGTCGTTACTCCTGTTTCAATCCCGATACTTCAATCCGCATTGCTGCAAAAGAGTTGCATAACCGGCAGGTAATCACCAGAAGTGTTGAATTACCCGAAGGCGCTCCGGACTATATGCGCCTTGTTCTGAAGGTCTATCCCAGACAAGTTCAGGATAATGATGGCTGCTGGCTTTTCACTGTAGTTCTGCGAAATATCTCTGAAGCGCCTTCGCGCGAGCAGCACCAGGCCGCAACACTGTACCAGGTGTTTTTTGAGGTGACTGTCTCAAACGGTGCTTTTGTGCCTTATCCGGAAAGCGAACGTAAGTTTTCAGATCTTGATGAAGATGAACAATCACTGGCTTTGTTGTATCGCGATTCTTCTGTCTGGGCCATCGGACATGGATGTGCTGCCGGATGGGATTCTGAACCGGGCACAATTCCCTCATGTGTTTATGCCGACATCATGCCGGCAGTCGAACTTCCCAGCATGACGCCTGATATCAAGGACAGTGATGGAAACATTCTTCAGTTTTCCATGCGTCAGTTATCCTCATTTGTACAGGACTTTCATGAGGATACCGGCATTCTTCGAAGACTTGCTGATGAATATGGTGGATGGATTAAGCGGCAGAGAGACTCTTTGGAGCAGCTTGAGGATGCTCAGTTACAGGTTGTTGCGAAACGACATCTTACGCAGGCCGAAACCTGTCTTCAAAGGCTCAGAGCTGGTATTGAAATCCTGCGGGACAACGTTAATGCCCGAAATGCATTCAGGCTTGCCAATCTTGCGATGCTGTTGCAGCAGATTGCTGGTAAACAACTGAATCGACGTTTTCTGACATTCGACAGCGGGCAGCAGAGAGTTGTTCCGGAAGGAGAAAGGCAAAGCCCTTGGGAGATATATCAGAATGAGCAAGAGGGAGAGCGAGTAGGGCAATGGCATTCTTTTCAGCTTGCGTTTCTGCTGATGTCGATTAAAGGTATGACTAATGGCCAATCTCCGGACAGGGAGATTGTTGACCTTATCTGGTTCCCAACGGGGGGAGGTAAAACAGAAGCCTATCTTGCGGTTGTTTCATTCTACCTGTTTTATAACCGTTTGCAGATGAATGATAGAAGAGCCGGGGAGTCCAGGCCGGATGGAACTAATGTCCTGATGCGATATACTTTGAGGATGCTAACTGCCCAGCAGTTTCAGAGGGCTGCGAACCTAATCGTTGCTATGGAGTTTCTGAGAAGAAAGCAAGGGGCGGATAGCCTACCGTCGATTCCGGGAGCTCGTTTTTCCATTGGGTTATGGGTTGGAGGCGATGCTACACCAAATAACATCGAGAATGCTAATCAAAAGCTCCATGATTTTCGTGATCAACAGAACGGGGTTACCGGCAATCCTTTTGTTCTGACCGAATGCCCTTGGTGCAGGGCTGAAATCGGGCGCTATAACGGGCGCCTTCCAAGAGGTATCGGTAATCAAGCAAGGATCAAAGGGATCCAGAGTTTCGGAGATGAAGGTCCACGTCTTCTGTGCTCGGACCCCGCCTGCGAATTTGGACAAATGTACTCGGATAAATGGCTCCCGGTTGAGGTTGTTGACAAACGTATTTATCAGACAAGGCCGTCACTTGTCATCGGAACAGCCGACAAGTTTGCGATGATTGCTTACAGGCCTGAGGCCGGAGCAATTTTTGGCAAAAGCCGGGAAAATGGTGTTGTCAGGCAAGCGTATGCCCCTCCGGGATTGATTATACAGGATGAATTGCATCTTATCTCTGGTCCACTAGGTACCATGTATGCAATGTATGAGAGCGTTTTCGAGAAACTCTGCACTGTCGTCAGCGATGAAGGGGTTGCTGTCAAGCCAAAAATCATCTCTTCAACGGCCACTATACGGGGTGCTGGGGAGCAGGTGAAAGCTCTCTACGCAAGAGACCTCCTCAGCATTTTTCCCAGTCCGGGGCTGATAATGGGCGATTCCTTTTTTGGCACTTATGCCCGGGATGAACAGAACCGTCTCCGGAGTGGGAGGTTGTACCTTGGTATTCATGCCGGTGAATTCAATATCCTGACGGCTGAAAACAGAGTATTTGCTTCGGTTCTTTTCAGAAGCTTTTTTCTGGAGCCTGAAAATCGGGATCCATGGTGGACCTTGCTGGTGTTTTTCAACAGTATCCGAGAGCTTGGTGGTGCCCGTACGCTGTTTGATTCCGATATCAGGGACCGGATGAAGTTTCTTTTTAACAGGGTTGGACAGGGTTATGAGCGGGGTGAGCGAAGATATATTGGTAATCCAGAAGAATTGACCGGCCGGATTGACAATGCAGCAATTGTCTCTATGATGGACAGGCTTTCGGCTCCATATCAGAAAGAAAAGAGCTCGGCTGTTGATGTATGTCTTGCATCGAACATCATCGAGGTCGGTGTTGATATCGACCGTTTATCACTGATGGGAGTGGTTGGTCAGCCGAAAACGACTGCCCAGTACATACAGGTGACAGGGCGTGTCGGACGACAATGGGAGACAAGGCCGGGGCTTGCTCTGATGCTGTACAATCCTGCCAAGAGTCGCGACCGCTCACATTACGAACACTTTTACAGCTACCATAACCGTTTGTATGAACAGGTAGAGCCGACATCCGCAACCCCGTTTTCCGGATCCGCGATTTCAAGAGCATTGCCGGGGATGTTGATCAGTTGGGTGCGACAGATGGTGGCTGCTGATAATCCCGGGGATTTTGAACGTTTTCGTGCAGCTCTTGATGAAGGATACCAGTTCATTGAAGCGCGATGCGAGTCCTTGTTCAATGGTCACAACGAGGAGCAGGCAAGAGCTCTGGCCAGACTCAATGCAGCCCGTGCTGAACTCGAACGGAAGTGGATGGCCAATCCTCAGAAATGGGAGCAATATCCGCATCAAGCAGGTGGTGAATATCTGATGCTGTGGCCGGGAGAATACAGGACCGAGATTCAAAACAGAAAAGGGGTTGATGTCGCATCCAGTATGCGCAGTGTGGATGCTGCTGCCGCTCTGAGTATTTTGATGCCGGTGAAAACCAGCAGAATTACTGACAGAGGAAAGCCGGGATGGAAAATATAAGGATCGGACAATTGATTACCCCTTTTGGGCCTGGGGCACTGTACATGGACTCAAAAGGGACATCGCTGATTATTGCAGGCCTCGATTACTGGTATCAACAGGAAAACCCGGACGGGAAAATTCACGCAGAAGAGTTTTCGATATTTGAGCCTCGGCTTTCAGCTTTGCTTGGGGTTGACCGGTTTCGCAGACCTGCCGATTATCGGCCCGGCCATGCAGGTCAGGCAGTTCAGAATGCAAAGATTGTTACTCCTGTACTGAGATTTCCGACATGGTATCGGGAGGTTCATACTGGTCGTCTGAAGCGATTTAATCTCGACTCAGTGAGGATAGATTGTGAAAGAAATGAACGATGGGTACCTGTCAGGTTTATTTCAGCCTGTAAGGCTGGGCATCTTGGTGATTTCCCATGGAAGCGATGGGTTGGCTGCAATTGTCATGGAAATGGTGATCTGTTTCTTCATGATGCCGGTGGTGCAGATCTTTCCAGTGTCTGGATAGAGTGCAGTTCCTGTAATGTCAGAAAATCCCTTGCCGGAGTTACCTGGCTTGATAGTGAAAAGGATGCTGGTCAGCAGAGCGCATTTCAAAGAATGGGGATTGTTTGCCCGGGTTATCGCCCCTGGCTGGGAGATGTCATCATAGGTGAAGATTGTCCGGAGCCACTTGTCGGCACACTGATCAACCAGAGCAATCTGTTTTTTTCAAAAGTGATGTCATCCATTTCCCTACCTGATCTGACGATTGAAGATCGAGGGGTTGCTTTGCTGATCCGGGAAATAGAGTGTTTTCAGGATGATCTTCCTTTTGCCAAAGTCTATTGGAGAGGTAATCGGAGAGATCGTGCGGTTAATACGATCCAATTTGTTCTTAATCAGGCAGGCATTGTTTATGAAGCTCAGGCAATTGAGCAGGCTCTTGAACAATTATTTGCTGAACAAAAGGGTGTTGTTGATAATATTGTACAGCCTGAATTACCTGAAGATCATGGGCTGTCATTCAGGCGTGACGAATTCAATATCCTGAGAACTGTCATCGATGATGAAGTGAGGTCGCACGATCTTAGGGTAATAGCTTCGGAGGTTCCTGACGGACTTTGTCACTGGTTTCAAAAGGTGCATCTTGTCGAACGTCTGCGTGAAACCCGAGCTTTTTATGGATTCAGCAGATTGGTACCGGATGAACATCCCCTTGATGATATGCCTGAAAAGGCATTGAAACAACTTTTTCTTCACCCACCGCAACAAAATCTTGAGAAATGGCTGCCAGCCATAACGGTGTATGGAGAAGGTATCTATATTGAACTTTCAGAAGCCGCAATAGAATCGTGGATACAGGAAAATCGTGAATGGCTGAGTCACCGTTTGAGTGAGGCTTTCTGGGGAAGGCTTGCAAATGTTTATCAGGTGTATGCTCCGAAAACAGGCACAACTCTCAAATGGGCTGCAAGATATTTGCTTGTTCACAGCCTTTCTCATATTCTGATCAACCAGATGGTATTTGAAGCTGGTTACAGTTCGGCATCATTGAAAGAACGCCTCTATGTCTCAGCTGATAACAGAGCTCCCATGGCAGGAATGCTGATCTATACTGCCGCCGGAGATTCCGAAGGAACATTAGGTGGGCTGGTCAGAATGGGACACAAGGACCGTCTGGAGCCGGTGATCAGGAAGGCTGTTTCCCGCGCATCATGGTGCTCGGCAGATCCTGTCTGTTCTGAAAACCTTGGAGGGCAAGGGACGCGCCTTGCCAACCTTGCCGCATGCCATGCATGCATAATGTTGCCTGAAACCGCCTGTGAAACCATGAATAACGGGCTCGACCGGGCAATGGTTATCGGGATACCCGATGAGCGTGAACATGGCTTCTTGTCAAGACTTCTCGATGAGATATAGAAGAGAACAGGATGCGTGAATGCGATGAATTGTCTACTCAAATGGATTCATCTATTCTCATCCCTTTGAGTACTCTTCCATTAGAGCCCTGTTTCCGCATAACGTATATCGGAATTCAGAAAATCCGATATCTGCCCCGCAACAAGCTCAGGTACCTCGTTTTTACCCCGAAGACAACATTCCCAGACAACCATTACACGCCAGGATTTTTCTAACAGAGACGCTACATTCCGCTTATCTCTGTTGACGTTATCCTGAAATTTTGCAAGCCAGAAGTCCTTGCGTGACTCTGGGAAGGTCGTAAACACACAGCCATGACGGTGCCAGAAACACCCATGAACAAAAATAACCATTCGATATTTCGGCAAAACGATATCCGGTTTTCCGGGAAGGTGCTTGCAATGAAGACGGTATCGATATCCATTTGACCAGAGCCATCTTCGCACCATCATCTCAGGACGGGAGTCTTTTCCCCGGATTTTTGACATGTTAAAGCTGCGCTGCTCAGGAGAATGAACATCCATTATTAAGGATTCTCTGTTTTTACTATCGGAGAATTAATAAAATGCTCAAATTCTATGTCGGGCTGTCCTTGACGGGCATAGTATGCCGAGAAACGCGCTACCATATCTTTTACAAAAGAGGGCGAAATCTGAACTGTAGGCTTTTCAAATCTCTCAGTGAACTCCTCACTTGACAGCGATATGAGTTTTCTGAAATTCAGGAACCCACCCTCAAAAAAGTCTGTTTTGGGAAGCCAGTGATAATAGGCCGACTTATTGTTCCTGAATGCTTTCTCCAAATCACTTTTTTGGCTCTTACTGAGACCATTGGTGGGATAACCCGGAAATAATTCAGATTGCAAGTCAATTTCCACAATGAGAATCCTATCAGTATTACAGGTACCGTTGCGGCGGATAACAAGGTCACAGGTTGGATTCATAACAACAAATCTCAGGTCATTGTTTTTTTCCTTAACAACGCTACCGGTGCGTATTTTTTCGGTAAGAGGCGGATTCAGATAGACTTCCTCTGGAAAACAGCGATCTCCATCATCATCGAGAAGCTGAAGCAGGTGACTCACGGCGTAACGGAGCAAGGCTTTTTCGGTCTTTGATGAATCAGTTTCACCATACCCAACCCATTTATCTCTTTGTGGAAGAAGATTTTTCAGAAATACCTTGTTCAAGGTCACCTCGATAGTGCCTCGGCCACCCATAATTCGCGTCAGACCAGTATTGTGAATTCCCCAAAAACGATCGAGTAAATCAGCATATCCTGCTCCGGGATCACCTTTTTTGAATACACCGATATTTCCGAAATCCGAATTGGCTGCATCAGGTGTGCCGGTAAGTATAACAACCGGTATCCTGAAGTGTGATTGTTCAATCCGTTCAATAACCAGGTTCCCTTCATCACCCTGATCGGCAAGCCTCAGATCAATGATCGCACCGTCAAAGGAATTATCAAGTTTTTCAAATGCTTCTTTGACCGTTTTGCACTCGACAATCTCGATGTTGCGTTGTTTTTCATCTGTGTATCTTTTGACAGTGTCCCGGCAGATATCAAGTTCCTGATCATTGTCCTCCACAACCAGTAGTCGAAATGCGCTCATTTCATTCCTCCTCAGTTTTTAGCTGTAACCTGAACCATGCTCCTTGCTCAGATTCAAATGCCTTGAGTTCCAGACCACTTCTATTTGCCGCTTCTCCGGCGATGGCAAGTCCAAGGCCGGTACCGGATGGCTTGGTGGAAAACTGGGGCTCAAAGATTACATCACTGGCGATCAGATCAGGTTCGATGCCCGGCCCGGTATCTCGATAATCAATGTGAAGCAGGGTATCACTGTCAGTCACCACCTCAACAGTGATTTCGCGTATCTGAACTTTTTTCTCATTCATCCAGTAAATACTGTTTTCAAAAAGGTTTGTAAAAATAGCATAGATGTCCTGCTGCCAAGATGAAAACAGAAAATTGTCGGGGCCATCAACTCTCGCAACCACATTCTGTATCTTCATCTCCTCTTCAAAAACTGAGAGCGCGTTTAGGATATTCTTTTTTAGATCCAAAGGCTTTCTGGCTGTACGTTTCCCTGCTGCAAGAGGGTCAAGCCTACTGAAAAGCTTCACAAATACCTCTGCATTCTGCCCAACACCCTCAGCAATAGGCATGATCGTATCAAGCTTTCTGGCATCCCCTGTTTTCAGGAACGAGTCGTACCAATAACGTAGATTGGGTATTTGGTTCCGAAAGTAATTTAGCGGTCTCCTGCCTTCATGCAGAATAACATTGATGATTTTACCGAGGGTTGCCTGCCCCTGATAAATGGCAACGGCTTGGCGGATATCCTCGGCTACCTTGTTCTTGTCCTCAGCATCCCGACTGATTATCTCGATTATTTCATCAGCGGTCTCCTTATCGATTCCACCTCTGGTAAGTTTTGACCGGACATCTTTTTTCAAGACTTCGAACGAGAATAGGCGTTCAAACTCCTTTTCAACTCTCAGGGCAGGTCTGCTTATTCCAGCCTTTTGCCTGTATATGAAACGTCTCTCTTCGAGTTTCGCAATTACCTTTTCGGTAATTTCTTTTAGCCGCTCAAAAGCTGAATTTTGTTTCAGACCATCACGAGAGCTCTTTTCAACCAAGTCAGACTGCTCTTCAGACTGAATAAGTACATAACCAATAATTTGGTCACTGCCGATTTTTCTGGATGGATTCTGTACACGTTTTTTATCAAGCTCAATCCAATCGAATCCCGGATCACCATGTGGACGAATCCGAAAGCCATTACGATAAACACCAATCCCATTTGAGACGGTCAACAACTGACGGGCCTGATTTTTCCCTACATAGTTCCCGATACTATCCTTTAAGCCTCGCTTGATAAGTAAATCTATTGCTTCCTTATCACGATCATAAACCCTGAGGTCAAAAAGCAGCTCTCCACAACCAGTAGATCCATTAAAGTCGAACGAGATTTTTTCATCTGTAGTATTTCTGGCTTTCTGCAATGAATATATCAAGGTTCCTTTTCCATCTGCACCAATTCTGCCTGCTATCCTATAGTCAAACAGATCGAAAATCGGAAAGGGCTCGATGTTTTCGGTAACATCTTGGACATCAGAAAAGCCAACAATATCAAGGCTGATGCGGAATTCATCATCATTCCCAGCATCGTTGATTGCCACACTTACTGGAGAAATCAGTTTTTTCAGTTCGAAGCGTAGCTTGTTGAACTGCTGTTGGTCCCAATCTTTGAGAAGCTGACTGTCACCGGTCATGGACAGCCGGGTTCCTGAATGTTCGGCTCCCATAGCCGTCTCAATAAGGATCTCTACATCATCCAAGTACTGTGCATCCTCAAAAGTGTGCCACTCGACCAAGAGTACGGTTTTCTCCCCTTCTGGGGTAATAGTTTCAAGCAAGAGGTCCTTACCAAGAATGGAGGCAGCGTAACGGCCCACCCCTTTGCGACCCTGCATTATCCTGCCTGAAGGACTTCGCCCCCTCTCCAACTTGTCCCGTGTGGAAGGCACCATCCATTTGTTGATAACTGTGTCCCTTGACATCCCGTGCCCATGATCAGTAATGACGATGGAATAGCCGCTGCCATCAGGTTTTGCCAGGAACTCAATGTTCACATCGGGCGAATCGGCATCATAAGCGTTCTTAACCAACTCCACGACCGCTGCATAGCTGTCCTGAATCAGGTCCCGGCCGATGGTCAGAATATGACGACCAGCCGGTCGTATCTTATAGGTGCCGATTGAGCTCACAACCAAACTTCCTTTAGTTTTTCAGCTATTTTTTTTGCAAGTAGAACAGGAACAGCATTCCCAATCTGACGAAAAGCTGGAGTTCGCCCCGGAACTTCGTTACTGCTTTCAAAGTAATAATCATCAGGAAAAGTTTGTAGTCTGGCTGCCTCTCTGGGAGTAATTGAACGGTTCTGCGTCACGTCGGGATGAATGTAATAGTGACCATCTTTTGCAATGTGAGCAACCACAGTATGAGAATACGGGAGATCTGAGGCTACAACTTTGAATCTATCAAGAAACGAATGCTGATTACGATGTGTTTTCAGTCGGTCAGGCAGAGAATTGTAATCAAGCCTTGCTTTTTTGTTGTTCCAGAGTTCAATCGCAATCCGATATATCTCAAGATCCTGTTCATTATTCGGCCTGGCTTGATGCCAGGTCACAGGAAGATCATCATTTCTGATGCCTGCATCTTTCTGCCATGATCCATTATATGTTCCCACACTACAAGGTCCCGGATGGCCGCCTCCGGCAGGGATCGCCGGAAGTCCCTGAAATATCTCCTGAACAGAAACATCAGGACGCCATTTTTTGGGTTCCGGATAAAAACCAGTGACTTTGCCCCTTCTCCCTACAAGAATTACCCTTTTTCTGTTTTGCAGCACTCCATAATCATTGGCAGAGAGTGGCATAAATTCTGTTTCATATCCGTATTCTCTAAACAGAGACCTCATCGCACGAAAATACAGATTACCCACCTCATCTTTGGCAGAAAGAAGCCCTGTTACATTCTCAAAAACAAAATAACCTGGCCGATACCGCTTCAGGAACTCAGCATAATACCTGTAGAGATAATTTCTTTTATCGCCCACCATACGGTTCTGATCGCGTGAGCGCCCTGCTAATGAGTAAGCCTGACACGGAGGCCCGCCGATTATCAAATCAAGCTTTCGATTTTCAAGTAAGTCATCGATCCGCCTGAAAATACGGGTTAATGAATCTGCTCCTATTTCGGCGTTAATAACCGACCCTATAATCTTCTCAGGAACATATCCGTAAAATTCAGTTCGGCTCAGACTGCCATTAAGGTAATCAGCATACAGATCGGTTCGCTCTTGACTTTTAAGCCAGTGATAGGCCCTGCGCGTTAGTAATGTAAAACAGGCTGCTTGATCTGATTCAACATGAGCCACAGGCTTATATCCTGTCTGAATAAACCCCTCTGAAAGGCCTCCCGCACCCGCAAACAGATCAAGAAAATTCAAACTTTGATTCATTCAGCAAAAACCAAGTTGCGATTGAAGTAAAAAAACAATAACCATCTCATTTATTCTTCGCCCCCAACATAAACAACTATCTTATATTTATATATACACTTATAGAACATTGCTTCCATATGCAATTTCTCTTTGAGAATATCCTATGAGCTTCAGCAATAGAGAAAGCAAATAAGTCATTATAGCTTTTTTCCCGGATTTTGCAGGAACATTAAAGGCGTCCTCTCGGCTTAGACAATCAATACAAGTCTTCAGGAAAACCCTTCTGCCGCAAACGTTTATTTGTTTTCATTTTGTAAACAAAAGCATTACTATAAAAGCAATACCTGCATGCGCTTTAAAAAGCCTTTAGATAAGCGTCACAAAACAGATAAGCCATGAAAAAGCCTTCAACTGAGCAGCTGATTGCCGAACTGCTGTACCACTATGAAACCGATCCTGAAACGACGTTCGGAGATCTCGTTGATGGCATCGAGGATCTGGCCATTGAAACAGGTGACCTCGATCTCTCTCTTGCTATCAGCAGATACCGGAGTGAAGAACGTTATGACCGGAAATATCTCGGAATGCGTGGCGACATGGATTCTGTTGAGGCGGACTTTATTGAAGCCGTGCGTTTACTTGCATTTGGAAGAACCCTCAGTGAAGACAGAAACTCATCAGCCTCCCTGGACAACTGGGATTATACCCTGATCAACAGTACCATAGAAAATGGACAACCATACCCGGCCGTACTCATCAACAAGATCATCGGTGCAAGGGAACATGAACTCCCGCTGCTTGAAAGAGCCGGTTATAAACTTTTCAATGACGCCTACCTGCCACCATCGGCAAGGAAAACAGCCGAATGAGACTTGCAACATCAATGGGCGAAGAAAAAAACTATACGGAAGCAGAAATAATGATCCTTTCGGGACTCAGCAGGCAAACCCTCTTCAACATGAGAACTGGAAGAAAATCAGGAAAATACGAGTATCAGCCTAAACTGAAAACCCCTGAACATTACATAATTTTTGGCCGAACCATCATGTATTCAGAAAAAGGAAAGGAAGCAATTCTTGACACTGTTGAGAAGAGGAAGTAACCCCCGATAATGACAATACAGTAACATCCGCTATCCTGAACCAATAAAACAGGAGATAACAATGAGAATCGAGAACCTTGATGATGTTGCGGAATTTGCCAGAACCGTGATCCGCAATGGCGTCAATCTTCATCCTGATGACGATTTCCGGAACTATGTCAACCTCGAAACCGGACAGCAAACGTACACAGAAGAAGAAGCCTCTGCTCATAACCGGGATATGGTAAATGCGTTCAGCATCTGCGAAAAATGCGGCGTGGACATCTACGGATTCATGCAGAAAATCATGCTTGTTGAAACCGGACTGGATCGTCTCATCCCCATGCCTGAGTAATTTGTCTGAAAATCATCCACAACCTCAAAGCGTTTGAGAAATGATAAAAAATCAGCAAAACAGCGGTTATCTATGTAAGGCTTGAGCGAGAAGGCAAGATAACCACACTTGACAAGAAACAGCACATTGATGACAACATTGCAATGAACAAGCAGTTAGAGGCTGAATGAAGATAGAATTACGGAACGCTCGCTACTGCGTAAAGTTATCGATAACATAGGAGGAAAGTCGGGGACGCTCACAACTACGTAAACATTTGAGACTGAACAAATAAAAGCTGAACGCTTCAGGATTTCGACCTTTACTACAATCGGTGTGCACGAAACCTGCACGATAAAAAACTCCCCGCAACAACCCGGAAATCCGGACACTCTCCTCTTCTGCTGCTGAAGCCGTTCGGCAAGACGGACTCTTATTACGGACTGGCGCGAAACAC
>JAAXXL010000052.1 GCA_013334485.1 Chlorobiaceae bacterium
AAACGAACCTGCCCGCCATAAACTGCTTGATCTGCTCGGCGATCTTGCTCTGCTCGGAATGCCACTGAAAGCACAGGTTCTTGCCGCTCGACCCGGCCATGCATCAAATGTGGAGTTCGTCAAACAGCTGAAAAAATATGCCGACCGCAACAAACTTGCCCGGCAGTTCCAGCATGAGAAAAAAGCGGGTGTCATTTTTGACATCAATGCCATTCAGAACATTTTGCCCCATCGCTATCCATTCCTCCTGATTGATAAAATCGTCGAGTTCAAACTGGACGAAAAAATTGTCTCGATCAAGAATGTCACCATGAACGAGCCATTCTTCCAGGGCCATTTCCCCGGAAACCCCATCATGCCAGGTGTCCTTATTCTTGAAGCCATGGCCCAGACCGGAGGAATCATGATGCTCAACGGAAATGACAATATCAAGGAGAGTGTGGTCTACTTCATGGGAATTGACAAAGCTCGTTTCCGCAAACCGGTCATTCCGGGCGACACGCTTGTTATTGAAGCAACCATGACCAACAAACGCCGAAACGTCTGCCAGTTCGACGCAAAAGCCTATGTACGAGGTGAACTGGTCTGCGAAGCCTCACTCATGGCGACTGTTGTACAGAAGAAATAAATACCCCGCGTTGATTATCGGGGCCTCAACTCATTACCGTGAGGCCCCGCTTTTTCTGCTCCAGAGTTACTCTCATTGCTCTCCATCAACCAGCACCAACTCTCTCATAAATATTTTTATTGGCTCTTGGAAAAACGCCGTTCAACATTCCATCAACAAGTTATCAACATTTCAGACGAGAATAAATAAAGTCCGTTAATAACTGTAAAGCACTACCAAAAAGTGAGTTAAAAAGCTAAACACCCTTAACTATTGATTTTCTCAAAAAGTTATCAATATACTGAAGGCTATGGAAAAGTACCGTAAAAGCGGCAGCGCTCTTATGAATCAGACTCAATAATCCAGACCCTTGTGTATTCTGAGAAACCTCAAGCAATAGAGAACGAAAGAGTAGAAAAGCATTGCGGTAGAGAGGTAGAGGAAGAACTCCTTCAACGGATAGCGGACAAAAACAGGATGCGGCCAGACCATGACAATAAACATCATGGAAACAAACCCTACAGCCCACTTCCCCGGCCAGAGGGATGTGGTAACGACTGAATGGCGCACACGAACAAAAGCAGCACCGATAAAGATCAGGATATCTCGAAGAACAACAAAAATAACAAACCAGAGAGGGAGTTCGCCGATCCAGAGAAAATAGATGGCCACACTGGCAAGACAGAGCTTGTCGGCAAGAGGGTCAAGTATTTTACCCATGTCTGAAACCTCATTGGTCCACCTGGCGGCCTGACCATCAAACCAGTCGCTTAAAACAGCCACAATCATGATAGCAATGGCAACTGTCGTCTGGCCTGTATGAAAATAGTAAAGAAACCAGGGTATCAGTATTATTCTCAATACACTGAGAAAATTCGGCAGATTGATGATATGACCTTCCACAGTAAAAAATTTAAGGTTCAGTTCGCCCTGCGTTAAACGCCTCGATTCAGCTCTTCGGAACACTCATGTCTCCACCCGTGTTCAGCCCCTGAATAGTCAACCCCTTTTTACCTACCGCCTGATAACCAGATCGGGAGATGCACTGACAAACTTCGACCAACTGCTGCCTGCAGATAGCGCCTTTCCCCCGGGCTTTACCGTGCCCCGGCTTTCACCTCTGAGCAGATCACACATTGCTATACCGAGAGCATCGGTCACATCATAAGGCTGAGGGACCGGATCAAGTCCAAGCACTCTTGCAACCATAAAGGCAACCTGCTCCTTGCTCGCCGAGCCTCTTCCGGTGACGGCCAGTTTAACCTCACGGGGAGCATACTCATGAAGCGCAAGATTACGGTTCATGGCCAGAGCAATTATCGCTCCCCGTACCTGACCAAGTTTGAGGGCTGACTGTACATTTCTGTTCAAAAAAATGGTCTCCAGCACTGCCCTCGCCGGCGTAAATGCCGTAATAACAGCATCAAGCTCCCGATAAATCTGACCAATCCGCTCTGCATGGCTGTTGGCGGCACGCATCCGGATAACACCGCAAGAGAGAACTTTCAAAACGCCTGACTCCTCCTGAATAACGCCATAACCGGTAATCAGGCTTCCGGGATCAATCCCGAGAACAACCATTCCCCTACCCGTTTAAGCTGTTCATGGCACTTTCACTGATCTCCATATTGCTGTAGACAGCCTGGATATCATCATTATTTTCAAGGGCATCGATCAGCTTGATCACCTTTTCGGCATCATCAGCTTCAAGCTCGATATAATTTTCAGGAAGGAGATCAATCTTCGCATTTTCATAAGCGATCCCGGCATTATCAAGCACTCTCTTTACCTCCTCAAGAGACTTGACATCGGTAACAACGGTATAGTAATGCTCATCATCACTGCTGAGATCTTCAAGGCCTGCATCAAGCAGAATCTCCATAAGCTGATCCTCATCAGTCGCCGACTTCAGAACATCAACCGTTCCCTTGCGCTGAAACATCCAGGCAACACTTCCGCTTTCGCCCAGCGAACCGTTATTGCGGCTCATGATGTGACGGATATCAGCCACGGTCCGGTTACGGTTATCGGTTGCTGTTTCTATAATCAGGGCAATCCCTGCCGCGCCGTAACCCTCATAGGTAATCTCATCATAGGTCACACCCTCCAGTTCGCCGGTCCCCTTCTTGACTGCGCGCTGAATATTGTCCATCGGCATGGAGTTATCCCTTGCCGTATCAATAGCAAGCCTGAGGCGGGGGTTACCGTTTGGATCGCCGCCCCCCATTTTTGCTGCTATGGTAATCTCCTTGACCAGCTTGGTAAAGAGGCTTCCCCTTTTCTGATCGGTTACCGCCTTTTTTCTTTTGATGGTTGCCCATTTGCTATGTCCAGACATAAAAAACTGCTGATTTATAATTGCCGGAAACACCCGTCTATGATAATAGATTTATTTTCTTTAAATAAAATGAAATCCAACGGCATAAGTGCAAGGTAATCACAAGAACAAATAATGACAAACTTGATAATAGCCTACCAGGGTGAACCCGGCGCCTATAGTGAAATTGCAGCCCTCAGGATTGGAGCGCCAAAACCCTTCGAATCATTTGAAGAGGTATTTTCCGCTGTCGAAAACAGAGTTGCAGATTTTGCGGTTATTCCCATAGAAAATTCGCTCGGAGGCAGCATTCATCAAAACTACGACCTGCTGCTCCAGCACCCTGTCACAATCGTCGCCGAGACCTTTGTCAAAGTAGAACACTGCCTGCTCGGCCTCCACAACTCCACAATTGAAGGCGCTAAAAGGGCACTCTCCCATCCCCAGGCACTCGCCCAATGCCGGAATTTCTTTGCAACGCACAAAGAAATCAAAGCCGAAGTAGCCTATGACACCGCCGGCAGTGCGAAAATAATTGCTGCCGACCTTGACCCGGCAAAACTTGCCATTGCATCAAAAAGAGCCGGTGAACTCTACGGGCTCAAGATCCTGCAGGAAAATCTGGCAGATGAAGAGTGGAACATTACCCGCTTCTTCTGTATTTCGCATACAGAGAGCACTGTTCCGTTTCAGATTGAAACCGGAGAAGAGCCTGCTCAATATAAAACATCGATAGCCTTCACTCTGCCGAACGAACAGGGTTCACTCTTCAAGGCTATGGCCACCTTTGCCCTGCGAGGAATCGATATGACAAAAATAGAGTCACGGCCATTCCGCAAAAAAGCCTTTGAGTACCTCTTCTATGTGGACATTACCGGACACCAGGACGACCCGAATATTCATAACGCACTCTGCCACCTTGGCGAATTCGCCACAATGATCAAAGTGCTTGGCAGTTACGGAGTGGTTGCATCATGAGCCGCAAACAGCTTGACTTCTTCCCTTCCTGCACACCGGAAACAGCAGTAACTCCACCAAAGCCTGCCTCTGAAAAGCCGAAGCTCATTCTGATAGATGGAATGGCGATGGTCTATCGGGCTTTTTTTGCCCTTCAACGGGCAGGAATGAAAAGTCGTGACGGCATGCCGACCGGAGCTGTCTACGGATTTGCCACAGCACTGCTGAAAATCTTTGAAAGCTACAAGCCTGACTACCTTGCCGCAGCATTCGACAGCCGCGAAAAAACCTTTCGTCACGATCTTTATTCCCCTTACAAGGCTAACCGTTCCGCTCCTCCCGAAGATCTCATCAGTCAGCTTGATGCAATCTTTGAGCTGCTCGCAGCTTTCGACATTCCACTCATCAAAATTCCCGGATACGAGGCCGATGATCTTATCGGCACAGCCTCAAGAATATTTGCGCCGGAATGCCGGGTCTTCATTGTCACACCTGACAAGGATCTTGCCCAGCTTGTTCAGGAGGGAGTAAGTATCCTGAGACCGGGCAAAAACCAGAATGAACTTGAACTGCTCGGGCGAAAAGAGATCAGTGATCAATTCGGAGTGCCGCCCGAGCAGTTCACCGACCTGTTGAGCCTCACCGGCGACACCTCCGACAACATCCCCGGAGCAAAAGGGATCGGGCCGAAAACCGCAGCAACACTGCTCGGCAAATATGGCACACTGAAGAATATCTACCTCCATCTGGGCGAACTCTCAGCAAAAACAAGAGTCAGCCTTGAGGAGTTTCAGCCACAGCTCGACCTGATAAAGCAGCTTGTCACCATTCGCACTGATCTGAACATCGATCTCTCCCTCAGCGCTCTTGCCTGTGGATCACCGGACAGAACCACGCTCATGCCGCTCCTGAAAAAACTGGAGCTTAAAACAGTTATCGCCCGACTGCCGATCCTCTTTCCCCATTTCGAGGAGCAAGCATCCCTTGAGGCAGTGCCGCATGAAGAGAGGGATAACCCGGACACTGATACTGCACCGGAGCTTCGGTCTCCACGAACCGGAGCCGATTATGGAACAATCACCACAAAAGAGGAGCTTGCCTCCTTTATCTCTTCACTTCAGGGAGCACCCCGAATCGCGGTTGATACCGAAACGACCAGCCTCAACACCTTTGAAGCTGAACTTGCCGGCATATCAATCTCGACTGAAGCCCGCAAAGCCCGCTTTATCGCCCTTGCAAACAGCTCACTTAAACCACAGGAAGCGCTTGAACTCCTCAAACCACTGCTCTCTTCACCGCAGCTTCCAAAAACAGGCCAGAATCTTAAATACGATATTCTGGTTCTGAAGAAATACGGGGTTGATCTTTCGCCCGTCGGATTCGACACCATGCTCGCCAGCTATGTACTTGACCCGGAAGAGAAGCACAACCTTGATGATCTGGCCGCCCGCCATCTCGGATACAAAACAACTACCTTTGACGAACTGACAGGTACAGGAAAAGGGAAACTTCATATTTTCGACGTGGAACCCGAGAAGCTCTCCGATTACGCCTGTCAGGATGCCGACCTGGCTCTCCAGCTTGAGGATACATTCCGCAAAAAACTCGAAGGAGAAAAAGAGCTGCTCTGGCTTTGCGAGCATATCGAATTCCCGCTCGTCAGCGTGCTTGCCTCCATGGAGCATGCAGGTATCTGTATCGACACGCCCCATCTCGAAAAGACCTCGGCTTCTGTCGGCATGGAACTTGAGCTGCTGACCGAAAAAATATACGAAGCAGCAGGAGCCCCGTTCAACATTGACTCACCGAAACAGCTCTCCAATATTCTTTTTAATGTGCTCGCTCTTCCGACAAAAAAAACCACAAAAACCGGTTTTTCAACCAATGTCGAAGTACTCGAAGAGCTTGCAGAGCTGCATCCCGTTGTTAAGAGCCTGCTCGAATACCGGACACTCCAGAAACTCAAGAGCACCTATATCGACGCACTTCCGAAACTGGTTAATCCGGCAACCGGCCGCCTGCACACCTCTTTCAACCAGTTTATCACCGCAACCGGAAGACTCTCCTCGTCGAACCCGAACCTGCAGAACATCCCGATACGCTCTCCTCTCGGCAAGGAGATCCGCAGAGCCTTCATCCCGTCATCACCGGAAAAGTGGCTGCTCTCTGCAGACTACTCCCAGATTGAGCTTCGGATCGCTGCCGAGATTTCCGGAGACCCTCAACTTATAGAGGCATTCCGCAACCGTGAAGATATTCACACGGCAACCGCAAGAGTGATTTTCAACACAGATAATATCACTTCTGACATGCGGCGCAAGGCAAAAGAGGTGAACTTCGGAGTACTCTACGGCATTATGCCTTTCGGCCTTTCAAAGCGGCTCAACATACCGCGCTCAGAAGCAACCATTATCATCGAAACCTATAAATCAAAATATCCGGGACTCTTCCTTGCATTGCAGAACATTATCGAAACCGGCAAAACAGATGGCTACGTTTCGACACTTCTCGGACGCCGTCGATACATTGCCGATCTCAACAGCCGCAATAACAATATTCAGAAAGCGGCAGAACGGGCAGCCATGAATACGCCGATCCAGGGCACTGCGGCAGACATCATCAAGTGTGCCATGAACCTCTGCAGTTTGCGCATGAGGGAGCACTCCATGAAATCGGTCATGCTCTTGCAGGTACATGACGAACTGCTCTTCGAAACCACTGATGAGGAAAAAGAGCCGCTATCGGCCATGATTGAACAGGCAATGATTGATGCAGCAATAACTTGCGGCTTAAATAATGTTCCTGTTGAGGTCGATACCGGTATTGGAAAAAACTGGCTTGATGCCCACTAATCATTGACTTATAGTAAAAGTTTTTTTATACTTCCCAATCATCAAGCGCTTGGCGGCAAAGCCAAATTATCCGGATAACGAATGTCTTCAAACACACAGTGTATGACCTTGACAGAATACGTCAGAAAAGTGAAGACACTCTCCGTTTCCCCAGCAACGGTAAAAAGAGCTCTCTTGATTTTGCTGCTTCTCATCCCGTCCCTTTCACTTTCATCTAAACTCCTTCTTGCAGCCGAAAAGCAGTCGGCAGAGACAAAAAATGCCATTGAGGCCAAAAGCACTGAAGGCCTCCTTGCAAGCACCGAGCAGATGATTGAACACCTGATCCTTCAGATAGAACGCCAGAGAGAGAGCGCACCTGAAACAGGGGAAATCACCGACAACCCCAACCCTTCATCCTTTTTTTCAAGCGTACCCAATATCAAGCCACTCTCAGGTTCAGTTACAAGCAAATTCGGTAACAGGGTGCACCCTATCTACAATGTCTCTCTTTTTCACTCAGGGATTGACTTTGCTGCTGCGGAAGGATCAAGAGTAAAATCGACAGGTGATGGAATCGTAGCATTCTCCGGATATGACCGGGGATATGGTCAAAAAATAACCATCAATCACGGCTACGGATATAAAACCATCTACGGCCATCTGTCAAAAGCGCTTGTGCGCCAGGGTCAGAGAGTCAAGCGTGGCGACATCATCGCACTCTCCGGAAACACCGGCGTTTCAACCGGCCCGCACCTGCACTACGAAGTGAGGAAAAACAATGTCATAGTCAATCCAACCGCCTATTTCTTTGATGAAGCAAATCCGGACAAATTCATCACGACACAGGAAGCTTCACCAGAAGAGAGAGGTAATAACTCTTAAACCGATTCAATCGACGCAGTATGTATTGGAATTTAGACCTGGCCCGTTATATAGCCGATGCTCCATGGCCTGTAACAAAAGATGAACTGATCAATTATGCCAACAGAACCGGTGCTCCCCAGCAAGTCATTGACAACCTGATTGATCTGCCCGAGAGCGATGAGATGTACGAAACCATTGATGAGATCTGGCCTGACTACCCTACAGATGAAGACTTTATGTATGGAGATGAAGAACCGTTAACTTAGAGGAAAAAAGGAAACCAGTGTTTTTTTTTTAAATAATTTCCTTCAAGCAAGGGCAAAAGTCTTCGCACTTGCTGCCCTTCTTTTCCTCTGTGCTTTACCGGCACAAGCGCTGCCCCAACCCCCTGAAGGCAGCATATCGCCAGTATCTCCCTATGTCGGCAACATTCGCTTTACCGGCAACAAATCCATCACCGAGGATGAACTCCGCCAGATTATTGCCACCACTGAACACTCATCTTTTCTCGGATTGGGAGTGTTCGGAGGAGCGAAAAGGCCTTTCAACGCTGAAGAGTTCAACAAGGATATCTCCCTCATTAAAAAGCTCTACACCTATAAAGGCTATTTTTTCAGCGATATAAGCAGCTCGATTGATAAAAAAAGCGATGGGAGAAAAGTCAACATCAACATCCGGATCCTTGAAAATGAGCCATCAAGAGTCGATACGCTCAATTACAGCGGACTGGAGCCGATTTCCGGCGACCTTCAGAGACGATTTTTCGATCAAAAACTCATTAAAATCAACGACATTTTTTCAGTTGAACGACTGATTGAAGAGCGAAATCGAACACTCTCCTTTTTCAGAGAGTACGGCTATGCCTTTTTTCACGAAGACAGCATCAGTATCAAGGTTGATACCGTCGGAACCCGCGCAGGTATAAAATTCCGCTTAAATCTCCCGCCACGCCTTCAATACGGAAGCGTCAATGTCGTCGTCAACAATACATCACGGAACAGAGGCAGCACTGCACAACAATCATTTACCAAAGATCGTGTCACCACTACAATTTTTGGCAAACAGAAAATATCGCAGAATCTCATTGTTTCGGCCATAGAATACCGACCGGGCGATATTACCCGCCAAAGCCTTGAACAAAACACCCTTCGGAATTTTGGCATCACCAACCTCTTCTCCTCGATTTATATAAATCCCGACTCGGTGCGAGCCGGGGAACTTTACACAACAATCAATCTTGAAACTGCACCAAAGCACCAGATTGAGCCAAAGCTCCTGGTAGATAACCGCTACGGCGCACTCTTTTTCGGGGGTTCGCTTACCTTTGAAAACAAAAATCTCTTTGGAGGAGCTGAACAGTTTCTTGCATCAACGTCATACGGAACCCAGACCGGCGACAATACAAAACTGCTCACCAATCTTGCTCCGGGTGAATATCAAAAGGTGACACCCAGTGAATTCAGCCTGAAAAATCGCATGATTCTGCCCGTTCTTAAAAAACCGGGCAACTTCTATTCTGTAACAACTGAATATGCAAGAACAAAACAGCCAATACTGCTCTCAACAAGAAATGCGCTGCTCCGCAGCACCTACAGCGCAAGTATTGGCGCCTCATCCCGACTGAATTTCGACTTCTTCGAAGTCGAACTGGTACAGAAAGACTCTCTTCGTGGATTTAAAAAACTCTTCAAAACTGACCTGGCCAGTAATATCGGCATAAACCCGGCAAATGAGAACAGAGTCAACGCAGGAATTGACAGCCTCCTCAACACCCATGTCAACCAGAGCTTCAGGCTTCGATACAACTACTCAAACAGACTGAATACTCTGCCCGAAAAAACCATCTGGAACCTCGACATCCTTGCTGAAGAGTCAGGAAGTCTTGCATGGCTTGTCGACAGCTACCTGGACCGCAAATCCTACTCCGGATTTACTGAGAGTGAACCTCAGATATTTGGTGTCGCCTATTCACAGTATCTGAAGATGGAATCTGCTATTGGATTTGCCCGGAACTTGTCAACCAACAGCCAACTGGCCGGAAGATGGAGCATCGGTTTGATGCGGCCGTACGGCAAGGCGGAAACAACTCCTGAAGAACGGCGCTTTTATGCAGGAGGATCAAACAGTATGCGTGGCTGGCTCTTCAACACCCTTGGACCAGGCAGGAGTGCCAGTGAAGCCGCCTCTAATTTTGGTGCAGACATCAAGCTGGAACTCGGAATGGAGTACCGGCTCAAATTTTTCAGGATGTTCAAACAACCCTCAGGAATAACCTTCTTTACTGATATCGGTAACATATGGGATCGAACAGGCACTTACGCCCTTACACTCCAATCGTTAAGAAGAGACTTCGCCTGGGACGCAGGAGCAGGGCTCAGAGTGGGCTCCCCGATCGGGCCCTTCCGCTTCGACTTCGCCTGGAAAATCCATGACCCGGCAGAACCAAGGCCATGGAGAATATCCCAATGGCGCCTGAACGACTACACCTTCAATTTCGGAATTGGAGAGGCTTTTTAATTATCTATTTTTTATCACGATAAAGAGAAAACAACCATGCCTGCACACTCAACACTTCTTGCACCATCCATTCTTTCGGCTGACTTCACAGATCTCCGTTCATCAATAGCGATAGCTGAAAAAGCCGGTGCCGACTGGATTCACTGCGACATCATGGATGGCAACTTTGTCCCCAACATAACCTTCGGGCCATTTATCGTACAGGCAATAGCATCATGTACATCGATGGTTATCGACACGCATCTGATGATTGCTGCACCCGACCGCTACATTGAGGAGTTTGTTAAAGCCGGATCACACCAGATCACCGTTCATCAGGAAGCATGCCCACACCTTCACCGCACCATTCAATTCATCAAAAGTCTTGGCGCAAAAGCTGGAGTCTCGATCAACCCTGGAACACCGGTCTCAACGCTTGAATCGATTCTTCCCGACCTTGACCTTGTCCTTTTGATGTCAGTCAATCCGGGTTTTGGTGGTCAGAAATTCATCCCCTCATCAATCGGAAAGATCAGAGAGCTTCACCAGATGCGCACAGCACGCAATCCTGAGCTGGTCATTGCAATTGATGGTGGTATTACAGAAGATAATGCGGCGGAAGTTGTTGCAGCAGGTGCTGATGCTCTGATAGCCGGAACGGCATTCTTCAAGGCAGCAGACCCTGCCAGCACTGCTGCAAAGATCAGGGCTTTGACCAGGTAAGAGCGGAAAGTTCAGGGCTGATATGCAGCCCCTCTCCTATCAGCACGGCATCGAAAGATGCCTGCTCGATAAGGGCAATATCGGCAGCGGTTTTCAGGCCGCTCTCTGCCACAGCCACAACCCCGGCGGGAAAGTAGGGGCGGAGGCGAACAGAGGTATCAATATCAACAGAAAAGTCCTTGAGATTGCGGTTGTTCACGCCAATAACTGCCGCGCCGGAATCAACAGCAATATCAAGCTCCTTGTGGTCATGAACCTCCACAAGTACATGCAGACCGATTGAATGCGCAAGCTGGAGATAGTCGCCAAGCTGCGACTTGTCAAGTGCCGCGACAATGAGCAGAATGGCATCAGCGCCGATTATGCGTGACTCGAAAATCTGGGATTCATCAATGATAAAATCCTTGCGGAGAACCGGCAGAGGAAAAGAACGGCTGACAAGCTGAAGATAGTCCTTCGAGCCCTGAAAAAACTGGCGGTCGGTCAGCACCGAAAAAGCAGAAGCACCCAGCTCCTGGTAGCGACCGGCAATCGCCACAGGATCAAAATCATGGACAATAACTCCGCGCGATGGAGAGGCTTTTTTAATTTCAGCAATAAGCCGAACACCACCGTCACTACGCTTGAGGGCGGCGGTAAAATCACGGCACACATCAAAAGAGCGCTGCTCTGCCATATAGCGTTGCAGGGGCTTCCCTTTTTTCAGCTCCGCAATTTCCCCTCTCTTCTCCTCTAAAATCCTTGTAAGGTAGGTCATGGTGCTCACTCGGCGGAAGCAAGTTCCCTGAGCTCGTTTTCGAACTCAACGATCTGGCGAATATTGTCGAGAAACCATGGATCAATACCGGTAGACTGATGAACCTCATCAATGGTCGCACCTGCCTGAAAAGCATAACGGAGATAAAAAATCCTGTCCGCTTTAGGAATTTTGATTTTCTCCAGAATATCCTCTTTGGCAAACTTTTTCTGCTGCTGTGTCATATCCAGCACATTCATGATATCTTTGCCGTCGGAGCCGAGTCCGGCACGGCCGATCTCAAGACCCCTGAGCGACTTCTGCAGCGCTTCGCGGAAGTTGCGGCCAAAAGCCATCACTTCCCCCACCGACTTCATCTGCACGCCAAGACGGGCATCAACATTCTTGAACTTTTCAAAATCCCACCGGGGAACCTTGACAACACAGTAATCAATGACCGGCTCGAAACTTGCCGGGGTGGTTTTCGTGATATCATTGAGAATCTCATCAAGCGTATAACCCACGGCAAGCTTCGCCGCAACTTTGGCAATCGGGAACCCGGTAGCCTTGGAGGCCAGTGCAGAACTGCGCGAAACGCGAGGATTCATCTCAATAACAACAATACGGCCATTCTCGGGATGAATGGCAAACTGGATATTGCTGCCACCGGTCTCAACACCGATTTCGCGGATAATCCGGACTGATGCATCCCTTAGTTCCTGGTACTGACGATCAGTAAGCGTCTGGGCAGGAGCAACGGTAATACTGTCACCGGTATGCACACCCATCGGATCAAAGTTCTCGATCGAACAAACAATAATAACATTATCTGCCAGATCGCGAATCACCTCAAGCTCATACTCTTTCCAGCCAAACAGACACTCCTCAACCAGCACTTCACTGATGGGGCTTTCGGCAAGTCCTCTGCGAACCGCCTCATAAAAGTCCGCCTTGGTTTCGGCAAAACCACCACCAGTACCGCCAAGCGTAAACGACGGGCGGATAATGATCGGCAGACCGATCTCCTCAAGCGCCTCTTTAGCCTCTTTTTCATTGCGGACAAAAAAGCCCTTGGCCATCTCAAGGCCGATTTTCTTCATGGCATCGCTGAAAAACTCGCGGTTTTCAGCCTTTCTGATTGCCCGAAGCTTTGCACCAATAAGTTCAACCCCGTTGCGTTCAAGAATGCCCGACTCAGCAAGAGAGACCGCCGTATTCAATGCTGTCTGACCACCCATGGTAGGCAGCAGCGCATCGGGCTTCTCCTTCTCTATGATCTTCTGTACATACTCAGGTGTAATCGGCTCAATATAGGTGGCATCCGCCAACTCTATATCAGTCATAATGGTAGCCGGATTGCTGTTCACCAGAATGACACGATAGCCATCCTCCTTGAGAGCCCGGCAAGCCTGGGTGCCGGAATAATCAAACTCACAGGCCTGACCAATCACAATGGGACCGGCCCCAATCACTAAAATCGACTTTATATCTTCCCGCTTTGGCACGATGTTTCGGGTTTTAAGACTTGGTAAGCTTCAAAATGAACGTAATGTACAAAATATTTGCCGAGTTTCACCCCTCTCCCTTTTCCCGGTTCTCATTCAAGCCAGCATCTCTTTGGCGGTGCACCGCCGTTTTCAAAAAAGGACTTAAAGGACATCAACGACAACAACGACGAAGAGAAACCTATGTGTATACCATTTTATCGTCAAAGAGGGCGGGTTCAACCCGCCCCTACATTCACATCTGTTTTTTTTCGTGCCTTTTCGTGTATTTCGAGGCCAAAAATCTTCCTCTCAGCACTCGCTACTCAGCACTCTCTTTCACTCTCTCTCTTCCGTCTACTCCATCACCTTTATCTGCTCCTGGTGAAACCCGCCTGACTCGCGTCTCAACCAGGCCGTCACCTCTTTCGGCGCTCTATTCACCAGTGAAATAATCAGCATGGTGTGGCCGGAGCGGGCAAAATCAACATCGTGAAGAGAAGGAATCGCCGGCGAATTGATATGAGAATGGTACGACCCGACAATCTGGTAACCGAGGCGTTCGGCTTCCCGCTCCACAGCTTCATACTCATTATGCGAAATCTCAAAACCATGCTCCTTTCCGGAATAAAGGCAGTTCCTGCAGGGAGCGATCTCATAGACAATATTCTCGATATTACCCCTGTGATCAACATTTTTTATTCCTGCAAGCAGCCCGCAACACTCGTAGGGCAACTCCCGAAAAGCCTGTTCCTGAATAATCTCAAATTTACGCCGGAGTAGTTTCATAAAACAACTATCGATTAACTTGATACGTAAACCTTGTAGATATAGGCACCTTTAAAATTGTCATGAGCACTAATCCCCTAAAGCGCTTTAGCACCAATATCCCGTCTAAAATATGCTCCTTCAAAACTGATCTTTTCAACGGCATGATAGGCCCGATCAATACTCTCTTTAAGCGTATCGCCGAGTGCGGTAACCGAAAAGACCCTGCCTCCGGCTGTCAGCAGTTTTCCGCCTTCAACGGTTGTTCCTGCATGAAACACCATGCACCCCTCCATCTTATCCGCTCCATCGGCAAGAGTAATCACGTGGCCGGTTTCATAGTGATCAGGATATCCTCCGGAAGCAACAACAACCGTTGCCGCAGATTGCTGATGCATCTCAAACGGCACATCACTGAGTTTTCCCTCTCCATCAACACTTGCCTGAAGTGCCAGGATCAAGTCGCTCTTGAGAAGGGGAAGCACCACTTGTGTTTCAGGATCACCGAGCCGCGCATTGTACTCAACAACTGATGGTTCACCATCATCAATCATAAGACCGACATACAAAAAACCGGTATAGGCATAGCCTTCCGAAGCCATACCTGCAAGAGTCGGACGGATAACCCGTTCTTCAACCTTTCGCATCACCTCCGCACTCACCAGCGGAGCCGGAGCATATGCGCCCATCCCGCCGGTATTCTTACCAGTATCACCATCGCCTATCCGCTTATGGTCCTGTGCAGAGAGAAACAACCGGTAGTGAACGCCATCAGTCAAGGCAAAAACACTTGCCTCCTCGCCCTTCAAAAAATCTTCTATAACCACCTCATCGGCAGCATCACCAAAAATACGATCATCAAAAAGCTCACGGATGGTTCTGAGTGCCATCTCACAATCAGTTGCAATAATAACACCCTTGCCCCCGCAAAGGCCGCTGGCCTTGATAACCTGGGGCCAGGCGCTACCGGGAAGTGCACTGATGTAGGCGGCAGCGGAGAGCGCATCGCAAAAAACACGATACCCGGCAGTCGGAATATGGTTACGCTGCATGAACTCCTTGGCAAACACCTTGCTCGATTCAAGACGAGCGGCATCCCTTGTAGGACCGACTATCATTTTTCCCGCACTGCGGAATCGATCAACAATTCCCAGCTCAAGTGGCTGTTCAGGGCCAACAACCGTGAGATCAACACCCTGTTCACCGGCAAATTGCAGCAACCCATCCAGATCACTGGCTTTCAAGGCCACATTGCGAACCTTACCTCCCATCATTGCTGTGCCGCCGTTGCCGGGAGCAACAAAAACAGATTCGACCCTTTCACTTTGTGCCGCAGCAAGGGCCATGGCATGCTCACGGGCTCCGCTTCCAATAATTAAAACATTCATAACTCTCTCAGTGTGGAGATCAGCCGCAGTTCACCCTGTGGTTTATCGGCGTGGTTTATTAAATTACTCCCATTCATACAGAGGAGTAGCATGTAAGCATCTATATAATTCAGGCAGGGTAAAATAAACAATAAAAAAAATTTGCCGTACCCCTTTTATGCCTCTCTCACCCTTAATTACGCAGCGTATCCTGCCACTTGTGCTGAAGCTCCTCTATAACAGCCTCCGCATAACAGTGACACCACCTCAAGGAGAGATGAGAGTTCACGGCAAAGGGGCGATCTTCGCCTTCTGGCATGGAAAAATGGTTGCCGGGTGGCTCCTCTCCCGGAGACTCTTTCCCGGTGAGAAGACTACAGCAGTAGTCAGCCAGTCCAAAGATGGTCGTATTCTCTCTGATGCACTGCATAAACTCGGATTCACCCTTATTCGAGGCTCAAGCTCCAAAGGAAGCGTTGAAGTCGTTCGCAACATGCAGCAAACCCTAGACAAAGGGGAGATTATCGTCATTACACCTGACGGGCCCAGAGGACCGATAAACCAGTTCAAGTACGGTTCACTCCGCCTCGCCGCACGAAACCGCTCGCCTCTGATTTTCGCTCAGATAAACTATGCCTCCTCATGGAAACTCAAAAGCTGGGACCGGTTTGAAATCCCGAAACCCTTCACCCGAACAACGGTTACACTTCAGCTTATCGAGCCCCCCGAATTCAACAGCGAAGAGGAACTTCGCTCATACAGCCAACAACTTTCTGAACACCTGAGCCATGCATAACCCGCTCTCCATAGTTCTTCGACCAGTTGGCCTCCTCTACCGCACCATCACTCAACTGCGCAACGCACTTTTTGAGCGCACACTCCTCAGCACATGGAACTCCCCTGTTCCGGTTGTCTCAATAGGAAACCTTACTGCCGGTGGTACAGGCAAAACACCGCTTGTAGACTGGATCACCAAATACTACCTCTCTATCGGATGCAAACCGGCAATCATTTCACGGGGTTACCGGCGAGAGTCAAAAGGTGTGAAGCTCGTTTCAGACGGGAACCGGGTGCTGCTCAGCAGCCGGGAGGCCGGTGACGAAACAGCAATGCTCGCATGGAACAATCCCGATGCTGTTGTCATCGTTGCCGAAAAACGAAAGGATGCTGTAACATGGATGATAAAACACTTTACCGGAAGAGTTCCTTCGGTTATTATTCTCGATGATGCATTCCAGCACCGCCAGCTCGGCAGGGCGCTTGATATCGCCATTGTCAATGCCGCAGAACCTTTTTTTAAGGCAAAAATGCTACCAGAAGGCCGGCTGAGAGAACCGTTGAAAAACATCGAAAGAGCTGACCTGATTCTGCTCAATAAAATCACTGACAATGAACAAGCCGAAACCCTGAAAAAAGAGCTGGAAAAAACCGGCCGACCGGTCATAAAAGCCCGCCAGAAAACCGGAGATCTCATATGCCTGTCAGGAGAGTGTATCTCGTCTGAAGAGGCCCCAAGGCCCGAAAGCCTCAATGCCCTCGCATTCGCAGGCATAGCCTCTCCCGAAAGCTTTCTGGAAAGTCTTAAATTAAAGGGAGTAACCGTCTCGGCTCATCGTTTTTTCAAAGATCATGAACCGTACACCGCAAAAAAACTTCAGTCAATACGACGTGAAGCCGATCAAAAAGGTTTGAGCCTGATTACAACCGAAAAAGACTACTTCCGCCTGCTCGGCAATCCCGAACTGATAAGCATCATCACCTCAAGAGCCAGCTACTACCTCAAAATCGAAACCGACATCTTCGAAGGAAAAGAGATACTGCAACAGATGCTCCGACAAGCCGTCGGGGTTAAATAGGGGGGGAATGGACACCATTTCTTCGTCAAAAGGGCAACCACAAGGGATTGCCCCTACATTTCAATCAAAAACCCTCTTCTTTTCGTGTAATTTCGTCTGTTTCGCGGTTCAAAATCTTCTCATCCCTCAGCACTCAGCACTTTTCTGTTCACTCTTTAACAATCTTCGAAACCGCCTTGAATTTATCGCCTTCAGCCACCCGCAGCAGTTCAAAAAGAGCCATTTCGCTGCTGGTCAGGGAGGCACCGGCTTTTTCAATACAGCGAATTCCGAGATTCTTGTTCTCTTCAGTTCTTGACGAAACAGCATCGGTTACAAGATGAACATTATAACCAAACTCGATCAGCTCCACAGCCGTCTGGTAAACACAGACATGGGTCTCAATACCGGCTACAAGGATCTCACTGCGATTGAATGAACGAAGCCGATGCATGAACTCCGGACTCCCGCAACAACTGAACGCAAGTTTTTCCACCGGGACAGTGCCGGGAAGCAGCTCCATCAAAGACTCTATTGTATGGCCAAGCCCCTTCGGGTACTGCTCCGTCACAAGAGTCGGCACCTCAAGCACCGCGCAGGCTCTGATCAACCGGCTGAGCGTACTCTCCACCTTGGCAGCCTCAAAAACGCCATGAGCCAGTCGTCCCTGTACATCAATAAGAAGAAGCAGCGTATCCTTTGGTGTAATCATAATCGTGTATTGATTAAAAAAAGCAATAACTTATCCGGAAGATTTTACGCAAACAATATTAAAATAAACATTTACGGGCGCCTCTATTTATTGTCGTGAGAAGCCCGAGGACAAGGCGGATGGAGCACAGAAACCGGAGTGTACACGTAGTACATGAGGATTTCGAGCACCACCCAACGCAGTAATCGGGT
>JAAXXL010000099.1 GCA_013334485.1 Chlorobiaceae bacterium
TCTGGCCGGTTCAGGACGATCTGATTTGTGCAAGGTACTCCTCGAGTATCGGCAGATCTGCATCAGGAAAGTTGTACAAGCCTGTTTCATCAAGACTTATCCAACGGAGCGCCTTATGTTCAAGCGTCCGGGGTTCCCCTTCATGCAGCAGGCACCGATAAGGTATCAGCGTCAGGGAAAAATCACGGTATGCGTGGAAACAAGGAGTCAGACGCTGAATGATTTGCACCGTCACGCCGAGTTCTTCATGAAGTTCTCGCTGCAGGGCGGCTTCTTCCGACTCATTCTGGTTTACCTTGCCACCGGGAAATTCCCACAGTGATGCCAACGACTTGCCTTCGGGACGCTGCGCAACAAGGAACAAGCCCTCCCTTTCAATAATCGCACAGACAACATCACCGATATGAGGGACCTTTTCTACAACTGCCATAGAGGACGTTCAGTACTGTTACGGGATGTTTTGTTTTTTTCTTCAGGACATGATACGAAATCCTGAAGAAGTGCGGATGCCCATTCAGGGTTTTACAATAACAGTGCAAGAAATGAAAGAGGATATCGTCATTAAACTGAACGGTAGATTCTCAACTGCAATCGTATGATTATCATGAAGAAACAATTATTGCCATTGCTTGTTGCCGCCTGCGCAGCCACCGGAAGCGCCTCTCTTGAGGCAAAAACCATAACCGGTTCAAACAATGCTGACTTCAGGAGGGTCAACGCGTCTTCACTGCAGCAGACCATGGACGGTTATGCACGCCAGTACGATAACCTCAGACCGGTCGAAGGAAAATGTCCCCGTGATTACAGGCTTGTTCAGCTCTGTCTGCTGCTCGATACCAGCAACAGCATGGACGGGCTGATAAACCAGGCAAAGAGCCAGTTGTGGCAGATCGTCAACGAGCTTTCGAGAATGCATAAACGGGGCGAAAACATCCGGCTTGAAGTCGCTCTTTATGAATACGGCAACAACGACCTTCCGGCAACATCGGGGTATATCCTTCAGGTGACTCCGTTTACGGAAAACCTCGACCTGATCTCTGAAGCACTCTTCTCTCTCGACACCAACGGCGGATCGGAGTATTGCGGGCATGTTATCGGCAGCAGCCTGAACCAGCTGCAATGGAACCGGTCAGGTGAAGGACTGAAAATGATTTTCATTGCAGGCAATGAGCCGTTCAATCAGGGAACGGTGAACTACGAAGTGGCCACCCGCTGGGCTGCCGGAAAGGATATCGTGCTTAACACGATTTTCTGCGGTGACTACCGTGAAGGTATAAGAACATTCTGGCAGAGAGGGGCGCTCCTGGGCGGCGGCAGCTACATTGCCATCGACAGCGACAGGGATGCGGGAGGTATTCCGACTCCTTATGATGACGATCTGGTCATGTTGAACAGCCGGATCAACAGCACCTATGTGCCTTATGGCAGGGTTGGAAAAGAGAGCTTTGCCCGCCAGTCGCAGCAGGACGTGAATGCTGCGAAACTTTCCGCTCCTGTTTCGGCGGCAAGGACCGCATCGAAAGGTTCAAAGCTCTACAAGGCTTCGGATTGGGATCTGGTCGATGCACTTGAGGAGAAAAAAATAACAACCCATGAGCTCAGGAGGGAAGAGCTGCCGGAAGAGCTCCGAAACATGAATCCCGGCCAACTGAACGGCTATATTCAGCAGAAAAAGAGAGAGCGGGAAGAGGTGAAAACGCAGATTATGGCACTGAGCCGGAAACGGGATGCCTATATCCTGCAGAAACAAAAGCAAAGCGCTGGTGAGCAGTCCCTCGGTTCAGTCATTCTCAAAAATCTGCGGGTTCAGGCAGAAGCCAAAAACTTCAGATTCAGATAAGAGCTTTCACTCCGTTGAAAAGAAAGCCCGCTACAAGGCTTTCTTTTCAACGATTGTGTCAATGTCTGAGGCGTTTTCCCTTCTTATGAACATTTGACGCTCAGGTTCATGTGCAGGATTTATGACTTTGTTTGGCTCATTCATCGTTTCATATTCTTCTTTGCTGTCTTGATGAAGCGCCCGAACGCCTTATCCTTTTTCCGTTTTTCCAGGTACGACATCTCATAGTGCTCCGACTCTTTCTGTAGTTTCAAATAATTCGCATAGCGCTTTTCACTCAACTCGCCGTCTGCAATTGCAGCAAGTACCGCGCAGCCTGACTCCCGGGTGTGGCTGCAATCGGCATAGCGACAGGCCCTGGAAAGCTCAATAATATCTTCAAACCCTTTGTCTACCCATTGACCGGCGCCCAGAAGGCCTAACTCTCTCATTCCGGGCGTATCAATGAACATAACGCCGCTCTGAAGCACAATGAGCTGCCTGCGCGTTGTTGTGTGCGTACCTTCTCCTGTTCCGCTGACCGCTTTGGTATCAAGATCATCCCGTCCGGTCAGATGATTGATTAGCGTGGTCTTGCCGACTCCCGACGAACCAAGCAGGCAACAGGTTCGTCCCGGCAGCAATACCTGCTGCAATTCGTCATATCCGGCGCCGGTCAGGTTACTGAGTGCTATAACTCTGGTTGTGATGCCGGCCTCTCGGATGGCGGCAAGCTTCTCCTGCAGCTCATCCTCGGAAATCAGGTCTGTTTTGGCAAGAATGACAATCGCCTCAACATCTCCGTCAGCCGCCATGACCAGATAGCGGTTCAGTCTCGCCAGATTAAAGTCAAAGTGACATGACTGAACAATGAACGCGATATCGATGTTGGCGGCAATCATCTGGTAGTCCACTTCCATGCCTGCCCGCTTCCGGCGTAAAAACGTCTTTCGCGGAAAGAGCCCGTGGATGATTGCCAGGGCGCCGTCATTGTGATACTGCACACTGACCCAGTCGCCGACACATGGCAGCTCAACCGAAGACTCGACGTTGAATAGAAATTTCCCCGCAAGTTCAGCAGGGATCTCCCGAAGTTCATTCCTGATAAGGTAAGAATTGCGATCAACTGCCGACACGCGTGCAATGGCCTGTCCCTCAAGGCAAATCTCATCGACATGCGCTTCAAACCAGTGGTTAAAACCCAGATCACTCAATTTCATCATAACATTTGGATTCGGCGGCATGCCAGCGTCCAGCAACTGACGGGATCGAGGTTGAGCGCCGGGTAAAATGTTTTCATTGATACGTTTGACCTTGGTGTTTCAGCCACCCGGATGGGTGAGATCCATCGGGATCCCGGTGCGTCCAGTGTAAAAGACCGCCATTTGCATTCCATTCGTACTGGCCGCTGAACATAACCGAATCGCCTTTGCTGAGACCGCTGACTCTGGGGGCAAGATCAACATTATGTGCGATCAACAAGGTTTGCCCATTGGCCAGCTTTACTATAAACTTTTGATGCCTGCTGCCGCTGTTGTCATCCGGCAGCAGCTTGATCACGATGCCTTGTCCCGAGACCTGAAGGTTACTGAGGCGGTTTGCAAATGCATTCGCAAATACTGCATCAGAATTATTCGGGCTCTGGATCGGTCTCTGACTCTGGCTCTGTGCGGTGTTCGATTCATTGCTGGGCGTAACGCTATGCTTGCTGCTGAAGTAGTAAAATCCAGCAAACAGAAGCGCTATGACGAACAAGAGTTTTTTCATTCGTGAACCTTCTAACGTAGTATTAGTATGCAACTGATGGCGCTTTTACCTGCTTGTTTTCGCCCATTGCACATTCTCTCGACTTTAAACCAAAGGGCGAAAACGCAGACATGACGGTCAGCTGCTACGCAGGGTTATGTGATTTTCGGTTACTTCCTGATGCTGTCTCAACTCCACTTTAGCTCTTAAGTATTACACAATAAGACTTTTCTACATCGCAGTGATAACGTGTCCAAATGCCTCGACTTTCTGCCAGTCAGTGAATTCCACCACGGCTTCAGGATCAGTCGGCCCTTTAGTCATCAACATGATAAGCTGAATGAATAAACGGTCGAAAAATCTGTATCGTGGATAATCGATCTTGCCGGCAAAAACGGCCAATCTCTTTGGCTTCCAGGATATCTGTTTGAGAAATTTCTGCAAGTAAGGATTGGTATCGGGCTGATTCTTCTCTGGCTTCCGGGCAACGACATTAACCGAAAAGAAAGCATTTGATTTTTCATTCAGAATTCTTTCGTTTTTCTTGATGAAGTCGATAATCAACGGA
>JAAXXL010000053.1 GCA_013334485.1 Chlorobiaceae bacterium
GTTGTAACTTGTTTCATGGTCTGGAACTCCTTGTGGATAGGGCTGATATCAATCGTTTGGTCACTTTTAATATCACCGTTTCTCAAGTGTTTTTCAGACCTTCTTTATCTTTTACCGGACACTACTGAAGACTACCAATCCGTCCGACGAATTATTGCCTGTAATGTTTGAGATGATTTTACTCAAGCGTTTTAACCTCTGTTGAATTCAAGAATGAAAACAATTTCCAGTAAAGCTTTTCTTGGCCATTTTTGTGAAGATATAAGGGAAGACAAGAAGTTCTGTTTTATTCTTGGCTCAGGTGCATCAAGGTCTTCAGGTATCAAGACAGGTGCGGAGCTTGTGAAACAGTGGATACAGGAACTTGAAGAGCGTTACAGCAAGGAAGAGCTTGAATCCTGGTATGTACAGGAAGAGATCGCAAAAGATGACCCTGCTGCTCACTATTCAAAGATTTTTGACAAGCGTTATGGATTGAATAAAAAGGATGGATATGCCTTTCTTGAAAAATTGATGGAGAATGTTGAGCCAAGCTGCGGTTACTCGGTGCTTGCCCAGATTATGACCCAGCATCCGCACAACATTGTCATAACCCCGAATTTTGACAGTCTTTCTGAGGATGCTCTTTTTATTTATACACAAAAGAAGCCACTTGTAGTCGGCCATGAGTCGCTTGCACATTTTATCAAACCGTTTACATCACGCCCCCTCATTATTAAAATTCATCATGATGTTTTGCTTTCCCCAAAAAATGGAAAGAATGAAATAGATGAAATGGCAGCAGGGTATGCTCAGCAACTGGAGTCAATTTTTAGATACTATACACCAGTTGTTGTAGGATATGGCGGGAACGATGGGAGCCTAATGGGTTTTCTTGAAAAGATGGACGAGATAGAAGGAGGTTTGTTCTGGTGCTACAGAGAGTCAGATGGAGAACCAGGAAAAAGAATTTGTTTGCTTCTTGAAAAACTCAAAGGAAATGCTGTTCCTGTCAAGGGTTTTGATGAATTGATGATCCAGATTGGTGATCGTTTGAACTTAGAGCCATTGCACAATAAGGTACTTGAAATCGCACAAAAGCGTGTAGAATCTTACCAAGAGCAGATTCATAATATAAGAAATGCTGATCATGAGGATATCGATACTGCAAATGCACTTTCCAACATGATGGAAAGAGGCGAAAAAGATTGGTGGTACTACGTACTTCGTGCGGAAAATGAGGAAGATATTAATAAAAGAGAGATTATTTATAAGGAAGGATTAGAACAAATCAAGAATTCACCTCAACTGCTTCTAACCTATGCGATTTATTTGACTATTGATAGAAAGGATGTTGAAGGAGCTGAGAAGTATTTTGAAATGGCAATGGAAGCTGCCCCAAGAGATTCACGTGTTTTGGGTAACTATGCGCATTTTCTAGAGAATGAGAGGAAGGATAGTGAGGGTGCAGAAAAATATTACAAAAAAGCGCTTGAAGTCGATTCGAAGAATGTGCAAAATATGACGAACTATGCTTTCTTTTTGAGTCATACAAAGAAGGATTTTGCGGAATCTGAGAAGTTCTTCAAAGATGCGCTTGCAATCAATGATAGGCATGCGAATACACTAGTAAAGTATGCCATGTTTTTAACAGATATAAAGAAAGATGTCGACAGTGCAGAGAAGTTCTTTAAAATGGCATTAGATGTCGATACGAAACGTACCACCACATTAGTTAACTATGCGCATTTTCTAGAGAATGAGAGGAAGGATGCCAATGGTGCGGAAAAATATTACATGCAAGCGCTGGAAATAGATCCGAACGATGCTCATACTTTAAGCTGTTACGCTAATTTCTTGCACCAAGCAGGGAGCGCGCCAGATGAAGCAAATAAGTATTACAAGAAGGCACTTGAAGCAGACCCGAAAGATGCGAATACTCTGGGGAACTATGCAAAATTATTTATTGAACAGGGCGAACTTAAACAAGCACAAATTTTTTTGAAAAAGGCTTTTGATCACAATTCAAGCTATAAATATCGCGCTGATCTTGATCTCGAACTTTGCTTCTACTCATATGCAGTGTTTTACAGTGAATATCCTGACAGCCAAATAAAGATCGAAAAGTTATTAAGAGAAAATGTGCGGTCGATTGGATGGAATTTGAAAAAGGTATGTGAAATCGCAAAAACACATGGTCATCCTGATTATGAGAAGCTGTGTGAATATGAAAAATGCATTACGAGAAAATAGATGATGTTAGAATTCAAACTGTTAGAATTAAGGTTTGTAATAGCTTCCTATTCTAACCGATCGATCCTTTGATTCCGGGAACTTTAGGTTGTCGGTGCTTTGCAAGGTTTGACAAGACACAACTCTTGCCCTATGCCCATTTCTTCAACAGCCGAAAAGGCAATTGCCGCGTATGGCGGGCGCGAGTTCTGGCAGAACGCTAAAATGCTTGAGGTTGAGCTTAGTGCAAAAGGGCTGGCCTTTACTTTGAAACGGCGGCCTTTTTTCAACCATGCCAAAATGGTGCTTGATGTTCACCGGCCATACTCCTCCTTGATCCCGATTGGGCTTGACCCCGCTCTCAAGGGGGTACTTGATGGGCCGGATGTCCGGCTGGAAAATGCAGATGGTCAGGTTATTGCTGAGCGGAAAGGTGCGCGGGACTATTTCAAAATCGGTCGGAGGCTCTTCTGGTGGGATGATCTTGATATGAGCTACTTTGCCAACTACGCTTCATGGAATTACTTCACCCTGCCTGCCCTGCTGATGCGGCAGGATATTGACTGGCGGGAGGTTGAGGCGGGCTTGCTGGAGGCGCGCTTTCTGGATGAGATTCCCACCCACAGCAGGGTACAGCGGTTCAGATTCGACCGGGATTCGGGTCTTCTGATTCAGCACGACTATACAGCGCAAATCATCAGCCCGCTTGCCGCTGCATCCAATGTTGTTCTGCAGCATGCAAAAAACAGTGCTGGTATTCTCTATCCTTCAGTCAGACGGGTAACCCCCACGGGGCCGAACGGGAAGCCTCTCGGCGGACCTGTACTCATTCACCTCGATATTCATGATTACAGGGTGAACGGCAGGGAGCGGTGAGACTTTGGCGTGAGCGCTGGTTTTATTTTTCGGCAATGAGAAATATCCGGTAAAAAAGCAGGTCGATCAGACCGTCAGCCTCGCATTGGCGATCAAAGGAGCCTCTGATGCCCTCAAGAAAGGCTGCTTCAAACCATTCGGGCAGCGGAGTGTTATAGTATGCAGGGTTGAGGTAGCCTGCCTTTGCGCCGGAGCTGAAGACATCAAAGACCTTTTCGGGAGTATAGCGGTTGCGGCTCTCTTCAAGGGAGCAGTATGTTATCCTGAAACCTGCTTTACAGAAAAGGGCCGAGTACTCCTCTCCTGATTCAAGCAGGCACCAGGGCGGGCGGAAGCCTGAAAATATCTGCGCTATTTCAGGGTTTGTACAGCTCTCACCGATTGCCTTCAGGAAGAGCGGGCAGTAGTTCTTCTTTGCCGGAGCCTGTATGCCGATTCTGCCATTCGGACGTAACGCCGCATAAGCTTTTTCAAGGAAATGTTCAGGTGTTCTGAACCACTGGAATGCGGAGTTGCAGAAGATGTTATCAAACTCCTCATGGAAAGTCATTTCCCTGTTGTCCATCACCATGAATGTGATTCGGGGATCTGAATACATTTTTGAGGCTTCACGGATCATCCCTTCGGAGGGGTCTATTCCGCTCACACTTCCAGTTGTTCGCTTTGAGAGTTCCATGGTCAGGTTCCCGGTGCCGCAGCCGACATCAAGAATGTCAGCATTGCCGCCAATACCGAGCAGCTCAATCAGTTGAGCACCGGCCCTATGTGTTAATATAGATGGTGCGACGTGAAGTCGCGTATTTGAATTGTTCTTCACAGAACCAACTGTGCCGTCAGTTGGCCCCACCGACACATGTAGGTTGAGCAATCAACTTGTGTGAAGCTGCCGGAAAACGTATCCGCAGGAAACTGTAGGCGAACCCGCGAGGGAAAGCTGAATCTGCCAGTAGCAGGTGGAGAGGGTCAAGGGGCAGGGTGACATGGCTAACGCAAGTGAATCATCAATAAACGCCGTAAATAACAACAAGCGAAAACTACTGACACGCTTGAACCAAAAGGTAAGCGGGTAAGGTAAATTCATCGTCTATGAATTTACACGGTCAACAATTCCCGTCGGTGAAAAGATGGAGCCTAAATCATTCGCATATTCTTTACGTGCAACATGTTAAGTCCGTAATATCGCCCGAATTCTGGGCAATTTGACCGCAAGGAAAGATCATGGTGTTGCGGATAGAGGAAAGAGGAAAAAGCGAATGCTTTCCTGTAATGGGACTGATAGGGATTGCAACATCACCCCACGTGAAAACGGGCAGACTTCCTCAAGGTCTTTCGTCACAAGAGAGCAGGTAGAACTTTATTAACGGAAGGAACGCAAATGAATGCAGGAACAGTTGCATGTGCCCCATCCGACTTCGGTTGGCAAACAATCAATTGGGTTGCTGTCAAGCGTCAAGTAAAAAAGCTGCAAGCGCGTATTGTGAAGGCAACACAGGATGGCAAACGGGGCAAGGTAAAAACCTTGCAGTGGTTGCTGACCCACTCGTTCAGTGGCAAAACATTAGCAGTTAAACGAGTGACTGAAAACCGGGGAAAAAACACTCCCGGAGTTGACAAGATTATCTGGAACACATCAAAAGCAAAGACCAATGCGATAGCATCGTTGCAACGGAGAGGCTACAAGCCGCTCCCGCTTCGGAGAGTCCTTATTCCGAAAAAGAAGGGCACAACACGACCTCTCGGTATTCCGACAATGAAAGACCGTGCAATGCAGGCTCTTTACCTGCTGGCACTGGAACCCGTTGCCGAAACTACCGCTGACCGGCACTCCTATGGGTTCCGGCCAGAGCGTTCAGCAGCAGATGCAGGGGAACAATGTTTCCACTGTCTTTCCAAGGGTAACCACGCCCAATGGGTGCTTGAGGCGGATATCAAAGCCTGTTTCGATACTATCAGTCATGAATGGTTGATCGACAACATTCCAGTTGATAAAACGATCCTTCAGAAATGGCTCAAGGCAGGATTTGAGTATCAAAAACAGCTCTTTCCTACAGAAGCCGGTACACCGCAAGGCGGTATTATCAGTCCGGTTCTGGCAAATATGACATTAGACGGCCTCGAATATGCATTGGCAAAAGCCTTTCCCTACAGCATAAAAAAGGGTTTGAAAATGAATATGGTGCGTTACGCAGATGACCTGATTATCACCGGTCACTCGAAAGAGTGGCTGCAAGAAAAGGTTATGCCGGTGTTGGTTACCTTTCTGGTAAAACGGGGCCTCACCTTGTCACCAGAAAAGACCAGAATAACGCACATCACGGAAGGGTTTGATTTCCTCGGCTGGAATATTCGCAAGTACAATGGCAAACTTCTCATGAAGCCATCGAAAGCAAATATTAAAGCACATATCCTCAGGGTACGGGAAATCATCAAGGCAAACAAAACGGCTAAACAGATGAACCTGATAGGCCAGCTTAATCCCGTTCTACGGGGGTGGGCAAACTATCATCGCCACATAGTCGCAAAGAAAACCTTTAGCAAAATTGATACTCAGGTTTGGTCAGCACTTTGGCGATGGGCCAAACGCCGACATCCGAACAAATCTGCCCGATGGGTAAAAGCGAAATACTTTAAAACCAGAGGATCCAGAGACTGGATGTTTACCGCTATAGACGAAAGCAACAAGCATAAAAAGCTCAGCTTGGTGCTTGAAGCTGACACCCCTATAAAGCGACATGTTCAGATCAAAGGTATGGCTAACCCGCATGATCCAGTGTGGACGCGATACTTTGAGGCCCGTCGGAACAAGCAGAGAACCAAATCAACACACAGGTGTTGTCGGGTGCCGCAAGGCGCCTTTGTAGAGGCTTGAGCCGTGTGCGGTGAAAGTCGCAAGCACGGTTCTTAGGGGACGGCGGTGCAGTAATGTGCTGCTGTTACCCGACTCGCCTCAACCAAGGAGGCGAATTATGGGATATTCCCGAGCAGTGAGATCAAGTGTGCTGAAAAAAGTCTTACCGCCTGATGGGCGAAGTATCGTCGAGGTAAGCAGAGAAACCGGCATTAATGATCAGACGATCAGAAATTGGATCAAGAAGAGTGAATCGGGTATCTTACCAGATGGCAGCCAGGAGAGCAGCCCACGATTCATGACCCCGAAAGAGAAATACCAGTTGGTGCTTGAAGCTGCCGGCATTGAAAATGAACAACTGGGCGGATTTCTTCGAGAACGTGGCCTGCACTCAGAACACATAACGATCTGGGATCAGGAACTTCGAGAAATGATTGATAAGAAAGGTGACAAAAAGGATCAAGAGCTTAAAGCCTTAAAGAAGAGGAACCAAGAGCTTGAGAGAGAGCTTCAGAGAAAGGAGAAGGCTCTGGCTGAGGCAGCAGCACTGCTCCTGTTAAAAAAAAAGCTGGACGCTCTTATGGGGGATCAAAAGGGCGACTGATCCTCGAAGCGCACCGGCTGGAGATTATTCCGTTGATAGAGGAAGCGCATAGTAATGGAGCTCGGTACACAAAGGCGTGTGAGGTTGTCGGTATTTCGCTGCGCACATTGCAGCGGTGGAAACGAGGAGAGTTGCAGGATCAACGCAAAGGATCAAAGAAACGGGTTGTCAGAAAGATATCGTTTGACATTCGAGACGCAATCATCGAACAGTGTAACAACAAGCGTTTTCGTGATCAGAACCCGTATGAGATCGTTGCCTTGCTTCTTAATGACGGCTGTTATCTGGCATCGGTACGGACATTCTACCGTGTGCTCAAAGAACGAAACCAGCAGCATCATCGAAGCAACTTGAGAGTACCGAGCAGGCATGCAAAACCGCCGGAACAGAAAGCAACAGCATCGAATCAGGTATATACGTGGGACATAACCTATATGGCCCGTACGGTCAAGGGTTTGTTCTTCTATGCCTATGTCATCATGGATATCTTCGACAAGAATATCATCGGTTGGGCTGTTCATGAAGAAGAAAGCGGCAGGCACAGCAGGGATCTGTTCGACAGAACCCTGAAAGGCCGAAAGATAACGATCAGAGCCCTGCATGCAGACAATGGAAGCCCGATGAAAGGCATTACGCTCATGGCTCTGCTTCAGGAACTCAAGGTGGAAGTGTCACACAGCCGACCAAGGACCAGTAATGACAATCCGTTTAGCGAATCGCTCTTTAAAACAATGAAGTACCGGGTGAATTATCCCGGCCGGTTTGAAAATCTGGAACATGCACGGCAATGGCTGGCTTTATTCGTGCATTGGTATAACACCGAACATCTGCATTCATCGATTGGCTATATCACACCCGAACAGATGCGAACAGGTCGGGCAGCAGGAATTTTTGAGCAGAGAAATGCGACGATGTGTCAGGCTCATACGCAATATCCTGAACGATGGGGATCGAGATCTGTCAAGCAATGGAATGTTCTGCGGGAAGTAGTGCTGAATCCGGATAGGGTGGACTAATTATTTTCAAAAATCGCGACATCTTTGTTGACATAAACCGCCGGCGGATGACTGTACGAGCGATGTTGCCCTGTATCGTGGTGCTATGTCGGTAAAGGTAGCCATCGATAGCTTGTCTCGTTGAAAAGCAGCTCTTCAAGGCAAGTAAATTATACTGAAAAATTATCGTCAGTTAAAACGGTTTTCCGGATGAATGCGCTGGGTATTTGAGCGGAATCGGTATTTTAACTAAGAGTGCTCAAGAGCAGCATTGGCTTTCAGCAACCATTATCCGGCAACCCATGACTAAAGCATTGATTCTCTTTTTCTTTCTGACTATCATCTCCATGTCGGCGTTTGCCGGGGAAGGTGCGGTTGAGGCTACGGGGCCTGCCGGTTCCATAAAAGCACACTTCAGCAAACTTCGCAATACCAAAGGTGATCTGGTTGTCTCTCTGTTCAGCACAAAGGAGGGGTTTCCAGGGAAATCCGGCAAGGCGCTGGCCAAAAAGTCGATATCTGCAAGTACACCGGATGGCGAGGTGGTGTTTGAGCATGTCCCTTACGGGAGCTATGCGGTCAGTGTTTTTCACGATGAAAACAGTAACGGTAAACTTGATGCGGTGTTTTTGATCCGTATTCCCAAAGAGGGAGTAGGGTGCTCGAACAATCCGAAAAGCAGCTTTGGCCCGCCATCTTTCAACGATGCGAAGTTTACGCTCGACAGCAGGGAGGTAATACTCAACATTGACCTGAAATATTTGTAAACAGAGTTGCTCCTAAACTGGCAACTTGATATCAGAAGAAGAGTATGGCTGTTCTTGCAATTGATCAGGGAACTACAGGAACTACCTGTATCCTTTATAATCATGACGGTGAGCCGGTTGGCAGAGCCTACCGGGAGTTCAGTCAGATTTATCCCTCTGAAGGGTGGGTAGAGCATGATCCTGAAGAGATCTGGCAGAGTGTGGTTGAAGGGGTGCAGGAGCTGAGAGCAGGAACCCAGGTTCCGATTACGGCAATCGGTATAGCCAATCAGCGTGAAACCACCATTGTCTGGGACAGGATGACAGGCAAGCCGGTTTACAACGCAATTGTCTGGCAGTGCCGCAGGACAAGTGAGCTGTGCCGGAAGTATGAGGCAGAGAGGGAGATGATTACCGCTAAAACCGGTTTGCCGCTTGATGCCTATTTCAGTGCTACCAAAATTCGCTGGATTCTTGATAACAGCCCGGATCTCGATATTGATAATCTGCTCTTCGGAACCGTTGATACATGGCTGGTCTGGAGGCTTACCGGTGGCAGGGTGCACGCCACCGATTTCACCAATGCCTCCCGAACACTGCTCTACAATATCCGACAGAAGCAGTGGGACAGGGAGCTGCTCGATCTGTTTGAAATTCCTCAGTCACTTCTGCCGGAAGTGAAGAGCTCCATGGATGATTTCGGCAGGGTCTCTACCCTTGAGGAGCTCAAAGATATTCCGATTGCCGGAGTTGCCGGTGATCAGCAGGCATCCCTTTTCGGTCAGTGCCGATTTTTCTCCGGTGCGGTCAAAAACACCTACGGGACGGGCTGTTTTATGGTCATGAACACCGGAGATACTTTTATCAAGTCACAGCATGGTCTTTTGACAACACTCGCTCTTGATGCAAACGGCAAGTCCTGTTATGCGCTTGAGGGATCGGTTTTTATTGGTGGAGCGGTCATTCAGTGGCTGCGAGACGAACTGAGGCTGCTTGAGTATACATGGGAGTCCGAAGCAATGGCAAAAGCGGCAGGAGAGAATGGAGGGGTTTATATTGTTCCGGCGTTCGTCGGTCTTGGTGCACCGCACTGGCAGATGGAGGCGCGGGGAACGATTGCGGGGCTGACGAGAGGATCGAACCGCAACCATATTGTCCGTGCGGCGCTTGAGTCTATTGCCTATCAGTCGTTTGAAGTGTTCCAGGCCATGGTTGCCGATAGCGGATTTTCTCCGAACGCGTTAATGGTTGATGGCGGGGCGGTGAGCAATGGCTTTCTGATGCAGTTTCAGGCTGATCTTCTCGATGTGCCTATTCTGATTCCGGCAAATGCCGAATCAACTTCGCTCGGTGCGGCATACCTGGCCGGATTGCAGACAGGAGAGTGGAGTTCAAGCGGTGAGCTGTTGAAGCTGCATCAGGCGGCACGTACCTATGTGCCGGATATGACACCTGCAGAGAGAGAACGGCTCATCAACGGCTGGCAGAAAGCAGTTCGTCAGACTCTCGCAACATAGCCGGTAACGATTTTTTAACCTGAAACACCAATGATGAGCAATTCAATCGAACATGACAGTGGCAGCGCAGGAGCGGTCACCTGTCCGATGTGCGGAAGCTCTTTTACCTGCTCGCGCTCCTCAACTTGCTGGTGCAGCACAAGGAAGGTTCCGGCAGAAGTTCGGGAGTATCTTGCTGAACGATATGAAACCTGCGTCTGCAGTAACTGTCTTGACCGGCTGACAGAGAAAGCGAAAGCGGGTGAAAAGCTTTAATGCACTTTTTGTGCATTCATGCAAACTTTCTTCACTTTTTTCTGCTTGGTGTAGAGTGAGGTTTCAGTTTTTAAAAATACAATGGAGTTTTAACCCAGGGAGGAGAGTGATGAAGAGTGTTATAGCAGGTACACTGGCCGGCATGTTGAGTGTTTCCGCGTTTTCCTGTGGGGTTCTTGCCGCCGAAAGGCCTTCTGTTGAAAAAGGGAGGCAGTTGTTTAATTCCGCTACGTTAGCCGGTGCTACTTCCGGTAAAAGCTGTAACTCCTGCCATCCGCAAGGCACCGGGCTCGAAAAGGGCTGGAAACACCCCAATCTTTCCGGTCAGATCAACACCTGTATTGCCGGTCCGCTGCAAGGCTCAAAACTTGATGTGAATTCAGTTGCTATGCACTCTATGATCCTGTACATTAGGTCATTGAAACAGTAACCTCAATCGAAACAGTGCCATGCAAAAAGAAACCATTACCATACTCGGGTGCGGATGGCTCGGTCTACCGCTTGCTGAAGCGCTCATCAAGGATGGTTACGCAGTCAAGGGATCGACCACAAGAGAGGATAGGCTTGAACAGCTTCGCGATGCAGGCATTGAGCCTTATCTTTTAGCGCTTGACACAGAGGTGAATGGCGAAGAGATTACCGATTTTCTGCAGAGTGATGTACTCGTCGTTAACATTCCGCCCGAACGTCGGGATGATATTGTCGAGTACCATATAGCACAGTTTTCTTCACTGATAGATGCACTCGGCCAGTCGCCGGTGCGCTCGGTGCTGTTTGTCAGCTCGACTTCGGTTTACGCTCCTCTTAACCGCGAGGTTACTGAAGAGGATGCCGGTACTCCCGAGACTCTTGCCGGAGAGGCTTTGCTTCATGTTGAGGAGATGCTGATGCAGGAGCGCGGCTTTCAGACAACCGTTGTCCGTTTTGGAGGACTGGTCGGCTACGACCGCAGTCCGGAAAAGTATCTTGGCAGCATGAAAGAGATTGCTAACCCTGATCAGCCGATGAACCTGATCCATCGGGACGATTGTGTGAAGATCATCTCTGAAATCATCCGCCTTCAGCAGTGGGGCGAGGTGTTCAATGCATGCAGTCCGGCTCATCCTTTGAGAAAGGAGTATTACAGCAAAGCGGCTGAAGCTGTGGGAGTTGCTCATCCCCCGCTTGGTGCTTCAGATGAGCCAGCAGCATTCAAGCTTGTAAACAGTGACAAACTCGTGAACGCACTGAATTACAACTTTATTCATCCGGATCTGCCAGTATAAACAGGATAAAAGCCCTGTTGACAAGCTCAATGCATGTTGCGAGCGTGCAGTGAAAAATTGCGGAAAATAATTCTGTTATTGATTATTTTATCTTTTGTGATAGTAAAAACAGGTGTCCAACAGAGAGTAAAGGCAGGTGTTCTTATGACATCAATCCAATATCTTGAAAAGCAAATCAAACAACTTACGCCGACTGAACGTCAAGAGTTTCGCGAGTGGTTTCTCGAATGGGATGCCAACGATTGGGATCGCCAGATTGAGCGGGACGCTCAAGCGGGAAAGCTTGACGCTTTTGCTGCCGAAGCCCTTGCAGAGTACAATGCGGGGAAGTCAACGGAGATTTGAAACACTATGCATCAAGCCGGTTTTGGGTTTGTTACCACTCTCTCCCGAAACCATTACAGGAGTTGGCAAAAGAGAGCTACAAGCTCCTTCGGCATGATTCCTCTCATCCCTCTTTACATTTCAAAAAAGTAAAAAACGGTCACTATCGAAGCGTACGTATCGGTAAGCAATACAGAGCATTAGGCATTCCGGTTCAAGAAGGTGTTCAATGGTTTTAGATCGGAAGTCACGCTGATTATGACCGGTTGCTCGGCTGATTGATGTCTCAGATGATATAGTGTGCAGTGTTGTTCCTGATTTTAGAGGCTGTAATTTAAAGAGTTTATACGTGCAAATAAACACACCTCTTTTTTATGCAGTCTGGTCGATCTCATTAATTTTGCTGAGTTACGAGTAATATGACTGAGCACCTGATTTCTATAAAGGATTTTGCGGAGCAACAAGGCCTATATCGCCAGACCGTTTTTAAGGTTATAAAGCGCCTGGAAATTGAACCTGCAAAGTTGCGGGGTGGTAAACAAAATAGAGGACAAACCATCTCTTATATCACCGAAGAGGATGCTCAACGGTTACTTGAAGCGCTTGCATCAAGTCGTCGCACCCAAGATGGAAAAGAAGGGAGAGACTTTTCAGATGCCGTCTTATATGATGTCGGTGTTTGCTATCTATTGTGCTTAGAGCCAGTGCATGATCCATGCCGTTTCAAGGTTGGATTTGCAAGTAACCTCCCTGACCGTTTGCGCCAACACCGATGTTCGGCTCCTTTCACACAAATAGTCAAAACATGGCCTTGCCGTAGGCTTTGGGAGAAGACAGCAATTGAATGTGTTACGGAAGGTTGCGAACGTTTACATACCGAAATTTTCCGGTCACAATCTCTTGATGCAGTTGAGTCAAAATGTGAACAGTTCTTTGCTCTGATGCCGCAGCTAAGTGGTTGTTCCTCTGATTGATTCTGTTTAAGTTGGTAGTGTTTAAAGAATTTATCTCCCATTCAGATGAATCGGTGAATTTCAGTTATGAGTAAAATAGTATCGAGTTTTTTCTGGTTGCTTTCTAAAGAACGCTTGCTAATCAGACTTTTTGTACCTGCTGTCCCTGTAGTCCTTTAAGTCCCTGCATTCAAAGAATGAATTCCAGATCACACCCTTCTCTTGCGGTCTCTTCGACAAACTGCATGAGGGTGTCGAGAAAGGCAAGAAATCCTGCGGCGTCAATTTTCCGCATATAGGCCACTCCAGTCGGTTGATCCTGCCATCCGAGCAAGATCGTTTCACCCTTTTCAGGGTTGATTTCAGCCCTGCACTCTTCGATTATCTTTTTCATTGCGGCAAGACTGCTGTTGTGCAGGAAGGATTCATCCCAACTGTCAAGCCCGTTACCGCTTTCCGAAAAAAACGGAAGTGCGTTCAGTTTTTCGGCAACGTTGTAGTGAAAAAAAGCTGCATAGTCGTTGGCCTTTATCTCGATCGAGCTGTATGCCTTGTAGCATTTATCCTCAAGCTTTACCCTGTTTATGGTGCCGGTTCGGTAGATGGAGAGGTCACGGTGTTCAGGATTACTGTCGTCAAGAAGGATGTATTGAACATTCATGGCATGTCAGGGATTGAACGAACCTTTTACCGTCCGGTTGAGTTTTCTCTCTTTATGGAATTGGTTTTAACTCGCGTTCTTTATATAATTATTTAACGCATAAATTTTTACCCTCTGCACGTCAGCAGGTGCTGAAACAGGGCATACCTAATAATTTTACCGATACATACATAATGGAAGGAAATTTTTCAAATAGAGTTCAGGATGTTATCCGTCTCAGCCGAGAGGAAGCCCTCCGGCTGGGTCATGATTATATCGGTACTGAGCATCTGCTTCTTGGTCTTATACGTGAAGGCGAAGGTATAGGGGCCAGGATACTGAAGAATCTCAAGATAGATCTTTTCAGCCTCAAGCAGAAAATTGAGGAGAGTACGCATCCGAAAGTACCTGCAACCCTTATGGGTAATGTTCCCTTGACCAAGCAGGCTGAGAAGGTGCTTAAAATCACCTACCTCGAAGCCAAAATTTTCAAGTCGAATATTATCGGTACCGAGCATCTTCTGCTCTCCATTCTTAAAGGGGATGACAATATTGCTGCCCAGATTCTTGAACAGCTTGGCGTTACCTATGATTTGGTCAGGGAAGAGCTTATGAATATCACCAGCAGTTCGGGCGATTCGGATGAGCCCTCCATGGAGGGGGCCTACTCTTCCGGAAGTGGTGAACGTCAACCGAAAAAGCCGGAGCCTCGAAAAGGGGAGCGGACAAAGACTCCCGTACTCGACAATTTTGGACGTGATCTCACCCGTCTGGCTCTCGATGACAAGCTGGATCCTATTATCGGCCGTGAAAAGGAGATAGAGCGTGTTGCCCAGGTGTTGAGCCGCCGTAAAAAGAACAATCCGGTGCTGATTGGTGAGCCAGGTGTCGGCAAAACAGCTATTGCCGAAGGACTTGCACTCAAGATTGTACAGCGGAAGGTGTCAAGGGTACTCTATGACAAGCGGGTTGTTGCGCTTGATCTTGCAGCGCTTGTTGCCGGAACGAAATACCGGGGGCAGTTTGAAGAGCGAATGAAGGCCCTCATGAATGAGCTTGAGCGTTCACGCGATGTGATTCTGTTCATTGATGAGTTGCATACCATTATCGGCGCAGGAGGAGCTTCCGGCTCGCTTGACGCAAGCAATATTTTCAAGCCGGCACTTGCCAGGGGTGAACTTCAGTGTATCGGAGCCACCACACTTGATGAATATCGCCAGTATATAGAGAAAGATGGCGCGCTTGACCGGAGGTTCCAGAAAATTATGGTTGAGCCGACCTCTGTTGACGAGACCATCCAGATTCTCAACAATATCAAATCGAAATATGAGTCGCATCACCATGTGAACTATTCCGAGGAGTCCATTGAGAAGGCGGTCAAGCTATCCGAGCGGTATATCACTGATCGTTTTCTTCCTGACAAGGCAATTGATGTGATGGATGAGGCTGGTGCGAGGGTACATTTAAGCAATATTCACGTTCCCGGTGAGATCCTTCAGCTTGAGAAATCCATTGAGGAGATCAAGACGGAAAAAAACCAGGTTGTGAAGATGCAGAACTTCGAAGAGGCTGCAAAACTGCGCGACAAGGAGAAAAACCTTCTTGAATCGCTTGACCGGGCAAAACAGGAGTGGGAGGAGAGGGCTGCTGAAAGTGTTTACGATGTAACCGTCACGGATATTACCTCTGTCATTGCGATGATGACCGGTATTCCTGTGGATCGGGTAGCACAGTCAGAGTCAAAGAAACTGCTCTCCATGGAGGCGGATCTTACCAAAGAGGTTATCGGACAGGATGAGGCGATTAAAAAGATTACCAAAGCGATTCAGCGTACGCGTGCAGGCCTGAAAGACCCATCCCGTCCGATCGGATCCTTTATTTTTCTCGGACCCACCGGTGTTGGAAAGACAGAGCTTGCAAAGGCACTTACCCGCTATATCTTCGATACCGAGGATGCCCTGATCAGGGCTGATATGAGTGAGTACATGGAGAAGTTCTCTGTCAGCAGGCTTGTTGGTGCGCCTCCAGGTTATGTCGGGTATGAAGAGGGTGGGCAGCTTACTGAAAAGGTGCGTCGCAAACCATACTCAGTAGTGCTTATTGATGAGATCGAGAAAGCGCATCCCGATGTGTTCAACATTCTTCTTCAGGTACTTGATGAGGGTATTCTGACCGATGGACTTGGAAGGAAAGTTGATTTTCGCAATACCATCATTATCATGACCTCCAATATCGGTGCCAAGGATATCAAGAGTTTTGGTGCCGGTGCGGGCATGGGCTTTACTGCGCCTGATGATTCAACAGGAAGTTACAAGGCAATGAAGTCTACCATTGAGGATGCTCTTAAACGGGTCTTCAATCCGGAATTCCTGAACCGTATTGATGATATTATTGTTTTTCATCCGCTCGAAAAACAGCACATTTTCAAGATCATTGATATTACTGCAGGCAAGCTCTTCAAGAGGCTGCGCGAGATGGGGATCGAGGTGGAAATTGAAGAGAGAGCCAAGGAGTTTCTTGTTGACAAGGGTTACGACCAGAAGTATGGTGCGCGTCCCTTAAAAAGGGCCCTGCAGAAATATGTGGAGGATCCTCTTGCCGAAGAGATGCTGAAGGGGCGTTTTTCCGAAGGAAGTACCATCAGAATCTCTTTTGATGAAAAGGAGAATGAGTTGCTGTTTCTGGATGGAGCAGCTCCGGCTAAAAAGAGTAAAAAAGAGGAGAAGCTTGACAAATAAGGTAAGAACCTTCTTGCTGAACATACTCTATGAAAAGAAAAACCCCCGTGCTCCGGGGTTTTTTCTTTTCATCTCTACATCTGAGGTGCTGCCGGGTGGTCTTTGACGGCGGCAAGCGATTGCATCAGAAGCTCTTCGGGCAGCGGATAATCGCTGAGCTTGCCTGAGAGGTAGGCATCATAACCCTGAAGGTCCATCAGGCCGTGGCCGGACCAGTTCATGAGAATCACCTTCTCTTTTCCTTCCTCTTTTGCCTGTTTGGCCTCACGTATCGTCTGGGCTATAGCATGCGATGTCTCCGGCGCGGGGATAAACCCTTCGGTATGAGCAAAGAGCAGGGCAGCAGCATAGCATTCTGTTTGACCAATTGCTGTTGCATCAATCAGTCCGAGCTGTTTGACATGGCTGACGAGAGGCGCCATTCCGTGATAGCGCAGTCCTCCGGCATGAATGGCAGGGGGAATAAATCCATGGCCGAGGCTGTGCATCGGAAGCATCGGGGTCATTTTTGCTACATCACCTGAATCATAGATATAGGGGCCTCTGGTTAGTGTCGGGCATGCTTCCGGCTCTGTAGCAATAATTTGAACCTCTTTTCCATGTATCTTGTCGCAGATAAAGGGGAAGCTGATACCGGCAAAATTTGAGCCTCCACCCGCACAGCCAATGACGATATCGGGATAGAGGTTCACTTTTTCAAGCTGTTTGCGGGCTTCGAGGCCGATAATGGTCTGGTGCAGCATTACATGGTTCAAAACGCTGCCAAGAGCATAGCGGGTATCGTCTCGCTCAACAGCCTGTTCGATAGCTTCACTGATGGCAATGGCAAGACTGCCCGGGGTATCGGGCATTTCAGAGAGTATCTTTCGTCCTATCGCAGTCTGCTCACTTGGACTGGCTATGCAGTCGGCTCCCCAGGTTTTCATCATGATTTTGCGGAATGGCTTCTGGTCGAAGCTGATACGCACCATGAAGACCTTGCAGTCGATACCAATCAGTTTGCAGCTCATGGCAAGTGCGCTTCCCCACTGTCCGGCACCGGTTTCGGTGATCAGATGTTTGATGCCGAACTGCTTGTTGTACCATGCCTGGGCAACAGCCGTATTTGGTTTGTGACTTCCGGCAGGAGAGACGCCTTCATTTTTGTAGTAGATCTTTGCCGGTGTCTGAAGTGCGGCTTCAAGCCTCTTTGCCCGGTAGAGCGGTGAAGGTCGCCAGAGCTTCAGAATGGACTGCACCTCATCGGGGATGTCAATCCAGCGTTCAGTGCTCATTTCCTGCTCAATCAGATTCATCGGAAAAACTTTTGCAAGAGCATCCGGTCCTACCGGGGTACCGTCAGGGCCAAGCGGTGGGGGGAGAGGCACAGGCAAGTCAGCCTGGATGTTATACCACTGGCGGGGCATTTCATCTTCGGTAAGCTGAATCTTCGTTGGTTCAGAACTCATGATTTCTCTGAATTTTGGGTG